>JAUWBX010000279.1 GCA_030609625.1 Phycisphaerae bacterium | reverse complement strand
TGGCCGATAAACCGCCTTTCCTTTGGCTTCGCATAATTCGTTACCTCCTTACACGCAAAGTTCCGTTCTGGCCTGGTGGTTAGCCTTTGGCCAGGCTGGATTGTCCAGCTTGCTCACATCAGCTTCGCTTGGCGCACTCATAATGACCTCCAGTTTAAAAATTTGTTGCGAAGTGCCTTTATTATAACTTATTGCGTTTAGCGAGCAAACAAATATTTAACCTTTGCGGCTAAGCAGCAAAGGTGAATGTGGACAATGACGGGTTAATATGCGGTATCCGGTCTGGGTTACGAGGACATCATCTTCTATTCGCACGCCGAGTTTGTCGGGGATGTATATGCCCGGCTCGATTGTAATAACCTGGCCGGCTTTGAGGGTGCCTTTGCCTTTGGCTTTGAGGAAAGGTGATTCGTGAATTTCCAGGCCGAGGCCGTGCCCTGTGCCGTGGCCATAGACAGGCAAATCGTTTTTGTCGATTACCTCCCGTGCGGCGGCATCGACACGGTCAATTTTGACGCCGGCCTTTATTATTTTTATCGCAGCGGCCTGGGCCTGCTCTACAACATCATAAACCTTTTTATAAAAAGTAGTCGGCTTGCCAACCGCGAAACATCTGGTAATGTCACTGCAATAGCCTTTGTATTTAGCCCCGAAGTCAATCAGGACGGTATCTTTTTGTTTGAGCTTCCTTCTGCTCGGCTGATGATGGGGCCGAGAGGCGTTTGGGCCGAAGGCAACAATCGTCTCGAAGCTGTTTGTTGCCCCGAGCTTGCGAATCTGAAAATCGAGCATACCTGCCAATTCGCTCTCGGTTACGCCCGGCTTTATGTGCCGCAGTGTCTGTTTGAGGGCTTGAGCTGCTATTGAAGCGGCGTCTTTGATAGCGGTGATTTCGCTGCCGTCTTTATTGCTGCGGACAGTTTCAATAACATTCGCAACTGACCTAAACCGAGCTTTGACGTGTTTTTTTAACGCTTCAAAATCCGCCAGTGAGGTTGTCTTTTCAACAGTTACTGTTCGTACTGATTTTAGTTTTTTTACCAGTTTAGAAACCAATTCAGCTAAGGAATCAGAGCGCTCAATTATTGTGCAATAAGGACATTCGCTTTGCGCCTGTTCGGTGTATCTGCTGTCGGTCAGAAGATAGACGTTGCCTTTGGTAATTGCCGCCCAGCTATCGTCGCCCATAAAGCCGGTTGTGTAAGTTACATTGGCCGGCTTTGTTGCTATAAGGCAATCTATATTCTTTTTATTCAACTCGCGGCGAATCGCCTTGATGCGTTTTGTTATTACATCTTTGTTCATTTACTAAGTAAGTCCTTTTCCGGTGCCCACTTTTTTTGCCAGGCCGGGTAGTCCTTAGCCAGCAGTCCAGCCGGCCCGTAGCTGTACCAACTGTAACCTGTGCGCCGTTCGTATTCAATCTCGGCCATGTGGTATTTAATCTTGCCGTCGCGGCCGCAGAAGATTGGCCGGTTGGTTCCAATCTGATAGAAGCGCGCCCATATTGGCGGGGCTGTCACGTCCTTTACAATAACTTTGTCGTAGCCCCTCTCCCTTGAGCTGTCCGGCTTGTTGACCTGACGGATGCCGGCGAGCTTAACATGGTCGAACCAAGCGACGGCACTTTGAACGGCCTCGATAATTTCCGGGGCAGGGTTGTCGATGCTCATCAGAAACCTGACAACACCAACAGACTCAGAACCGCTAATCGAGGGTAGCTCGTAACTACGGGCCTTTCTCGCGATGAAGGTCTTCTCGTCATGTTGGGCGCACCATGCCGTTTTCTTACCATCCACGACTATTTGGCACTTCAGGATACACTCAATACCCTTTTGAACAGCTTTTTCGGCCTTTCTGCGGCGGACTTCATCAATAAAAGCATACTCAGGTTTTTTCTCGGCAATGTCACGAAAGACGCTCATAGCACCAATCATAGCGCCGTCATTGAACGTAATGAACTTACCGTAGCCACGCAGCCCTGGGTAAGTCTGTGGCCAGCCACCGTTGGCGTATTGCGCCTCAAGCAGATAATCGATTCCCCTGAGCAGGGCCTGCCTAAAACGCTCAAGCCGAGTGGCGTAATAGACCTTAGCTAAGTATCGAATCTGCGTATGCGTGGCGCTGTTGTCAAGCGTGGAATCTTTCCTGCTCTTGGCCTTACGTAATTTGGCCTTGTCCTGCTCGCTGAGGACACGGGCCATATCAACGTTCTTTGACCAGCCACCAGTATCGCGCTGGTACAGAAGAACATTATCGGCAATGCGGACGGCCTCGCCGGCGGCGTAAAACCCGGGTCTCTGGCCAAGACAACGCTTCCACGAGATAACGTCAGCAGGGTTCTTTCGGCCTTGGGCACCGGCTGCAATTGCCACAGCAAACAGACAAAACAAACCGGTTATAATACATCGTCTTGCTTTTTTCATACCTGCTATCCTACCAGCCAATTTTACCTTGCTTTATCTTCCTTGAAAATACAGACTCTCCAATGGACTACGAATACAATTAATTAACAACAATCTGAGAAAAAATAAAGTTTTTTTTTGCCGAAATGTTTGGCTTTGTATGGTTTTATTTCTATATTTTTATTAGAGAACAAGACTTGCCGGCTGGGGGGGAAACCGGTTGGCTAAATAATGACTGACCTTTGATGTTTTCCGCAGGGTAGGAAAACTGTTCGTAAGGCTCAATTTTCCAGGAAAGGACGGCGGCTGCCGTCCTTTTTTTATGCCTTGTCATCGCTGCTTCTTGCCATTACAATGAGCTATCCTTTGATTTTTATCATTCTAAACTGGTTAAACTATGATATTTATCCTACCTATACGGACAAGTATTCGGCTAAGAAGGACACCATACGCAAATTACGCGCTGATAGCTGTCAATGTACTCATTTTTTTTTCTGGAATATCATCAAAATCCCGCTACAGGTAATCTGGAATTTCGGCCATGGGTGCAACATTTTATGCTCGCTGGCGTTCGGCCACCACTGTGGCAGTTTGTAAGCTACGCATTTTTACACGGTGGCTTAATGCATATTATCGGCAATATGTTCTTTTTGTATCTGTTCGGTAATAATGTAAACGACAAGCTCGGCAATATCGGGTATCTGTGTTTTTATTTGGCCGGTGCGGTATTCAGCGGTATAGGTCATTCAGTTCTTAATCCTTCATCTGTCATACCCACCCTCGGTGCCAGCGGGGCGGTCGCTACGGTCACCGGCGCATACTTAGTGCTGTTTCCACAGGCCTTAATATCTGTCTTCTATTGGTTCTTCTTCATCATTGGCACTTTGGAGATACCGGCGTTATATTTTATCGGCATCAAAATGATTTTAATCGATAACGTAATCACCCAACGTACAGCTTACGTTGCCTATGACGCCCATCTGGCGGGATACACCTTCGGCATCGCAGCTATATTAGGTATGCTCGCGACCGGTTTAATCAGCACCAGCAATTTCGACTTGTGGGCTATGCTCAAGCGATGGAATCGACGGCGTCAATATCGTGATGCCGTATCGGGCGGTTACGACCCCTTTACCGGCCGGACGGAAACCAGACGAATAAAGGTCAAAGAGGTCAAAAGCCCCGCCGAACAACAAAAAGATGAAAAATCACAAGAGCTTCGCAACGAGATTAGCAAACGAATGCTGGAACGCAATTTACCGGCTGCCGCCGCTCTTTATCTGGAACTGATGAATCACGACAGCGAGCAGCTTTTGCCGCGACAGCATCTGCTGGATATTGCCAACCAGCTCGCCGGCGATAATAAACCCGCTGAGTCGGCCCGGGCCTACGAGCAGTTTTTGACCCACTACGGCAACTACGAATACGCCGAGCAGGTCGAGCTGATGTTGGGCATATTGTATTGCCGTTATCTCAATCAGCCGAAGCAGGCGATAAAATATCTGGAGGCCGCAGCCAAAAAACTCGCCGACCCCGGCCAGTTAAAGATGTGCAAGGACGAGCTTGCCCGTTTACAGAAATAAGAACAATCACGTATTCTTCTTCTCCATTCTCAATACTTCTAAATTCTAAATTCTCACCCCCACCCTTCACCTCATCTAACGCCACGACTCATCGCTGCCCCTGTTTAGCCCCCTAACCCCGAAGGGCGTTCGGGGGTCCGTCCCGAAAGCGCCATATGTCAACATATACCCAATCATTCTCGCCACAAACCAAAAATGGCAAAATATATTCCAATTCTCTAATCTCTAATTCTCTAATCCACTAAAATTTCCTTTGCCTTTTCCATTCTTTTGTGTTATTTTCTGCCCCTAAAGGCGTAAGGCGGACATCTTGAACAGTGCAGCGAAATTAGAGATATGAAAATTTAACGGACGCAAACGTTATGAGTTATTGGATAGACTTATTTACGGGAACAACGTGGGAGGAATTCCTAAAAGACGGTGTAAATGTAACCGGGTTTCGCTACCGTATGAGAATTATTTGTTATGCATAACATCTGCATGCGCCATACTTTATTAAAAAGAGGACT
>JAUWBX010000306.1 GCA_030609625.1 Phycisphaerae bacterium | reverse complement strand
ATTCCGGATACGACTTTTCCATAGAGCGATTGCCGGTCGAAGGAGCCTTCGCCGGTAATGACCCAATCGGCGGATTCGAGCTCAGCGCGAAGGTTGCTAAAGGCCATTACCGTTTCTATGCCGGATACGACAACGGCATTCATAAAGGCTATAGCGCCGGCAGTCAATCCGCCGGCTGCGCCCGCGCCGGGGACGTTGATATCACGCTGGAGTTGTCTGCGGACGAGGTCGGCTAAGTGCGCAAGACCCTTTTCCAGTTGCTCTACCATCTGGGGTGCTGCGCCTTTTTGAGGGGCATAGATTTTAGCTGCGCCGTGCTCGCCGCAGAGCGGATTGTCAACATCGCAGAGGACTTCTACCGGAACAAGGCTGAGGTTTTCAGGTCTGACTATTTTTGTGATTTTCTCAAGGCCCGCACCCCCAAGGGGGACCGGATTGTCACTGTGGTCGAGGAGCTTCCAGCCAAGTGCCATAGCGGCGCCGAGGCCGCCATCTACAGTTGCGCTGCCGCCCACGGCCAAAAGAATTTTGCGTGTACCGTATTTCAGCGCAGCTTTTATCAGTTGGCCTGTCCCGTAAGTGGTCGTGTTGAGCGGGTTCATCTGCTCGACCGAAAGCAGTTCGAGTCCACTGGCCGAGGCCATCTCGACAAGAGCTGTTTTGTCATCGTCGAACCAGGCAAAGCCCGCTTCGACCTGTATTTGTGCCAAGGGACCCATTACCGTTTGCGGGACCCATCGGCCGTTGGCTGCTTTAATCATCGCCTTTGCGGTGCCCTCACCGCCGTCGGCCATTGGTTTTATGACAAGCTGAGCATCGGGGGCGGATTCGCAAATGCCACTCGCGATGATTTCACAGGCCTCGTTAGCTGTAAGAGTGCCTTTGAAAGAGTCGGTTGCGATGACGACTTTCATAAAACTTGAATTCCATCAAGCGTAAACTCTCTATTAAAATACTTACCTAACTTTCTAACTTTCGGAAAAATTATACAAATTTAATATCAATAGACAAAGATAATAAAAAAACCGTATGAAAGTATTTTATTCATGCGTGTACTCCAAAATCAAACCCTTGCGGATATTAGGGTACTTTTCTGACATGATAGTTTTTCAGGATTCCATCCTTGTCTTCTGATAGATCGTTTACTCCGGAATTGCCCCCAGGCGAAACGCTTCTACGACCGCAAGCTCGCCAAACGCAACGGGGCCCTGGCCACGAAGGCATTGGCGGCGACGTGGAGCAAGGCGGCTTACTATATAATTTGCATTCATTCTGCCTATCGATTTGGAAATTTCATTGAAGCGCAGAATATTTGGAACCGTTCACGCTTTTTATCCTGTAATCCTGTCTAAACTATAACTCCGTGAGCGGTTACGACAGTTTCGATTTAACAGCCTTCAGTACCAACACCCAGTCATTGCCGTCGCCGACACTGCCAGGCGGGTCAAACTCTCGAATTGGTGCCGCCTGTCCGCTGGGAATATTTTTCACAAACGGTCTCCGATTAGTAAAATCACGGTCTTTAATTCGCCACTTACCATTGCGTGGGTTGAACCAGAACGCATTCATCAGCGGAGCCGCCAGGCGGTTCATCTTTACCCGAATATTGCGGCCGTTGGCGCTGTAAATCATGGCGTAATCGCCCTTACGGCCGCGTGTCGCCTGGAGCCGGTTTGATATAGCCCCTTCTGTCCCCTCCATGCCTCCTTCATCGCCGTCAATCAAAGACTGGTCCGGAATCCGATCGAGAAATTGATGGTTACTCATCAATGTCATCAGGCTAAACAAATGCTGCATATCCATCGCGCCAGGGTCGTCCAGGCCGCTCTCCCATTTGCCTGCCTTACCCGTTGCGACGGGCTTGTCCAGACCGATCACGTTTTCGCCAAAATGGAACGTATTCATATTCCCGTAGGTAATTCCAAAACCGCCGGCAAAGACCGTCTGATAGGACTGGAAGCGCATTTGCCAGTCTTTATACACTCTCCTTCGATGTTCGTATCCACCCTCAAAAAGCCATGTTGGTTTTGCCGGATTCAGACCATAGTCCAATTCAGACGCGGGTATCTGATCTTTCGGCTGGTCCTGAATCGAGTTAAAGTCCAGCCACGCATCCTTGTGGAACCACTCGGATGAATTGGGCATCCATTTCCTTGGGTGGTAACTCATAAGGGTTGTACTGTAGTCGGCTTTTGTATCCTGTTGGTTAATCCCGTTGACGCCGTCAGCAACCCCCTCAGCCATTGCCCGAAACACATTTCGATAATCCTTCTTGCCATATACGGCACTCCGGTCGCCACCCATCATCCAAAGGATGTTTTTCTTGCTCTTGAACCGTTGGCCAATCCAGCGGCCATATTTATACGCGCTGGTAGAGTTAAAGATAATTTCAGGCGTAGCCTTGCCGTTGCCCCAGTCCCCGGCTACACGACTGCCCCAAGCCGGCAATAAAACCACGTACATACCATTAGATTCTGAGGCGTCGATGATATATTCCAGGTGGTCCCAATAATCATATTCTGTCGAATTTTCAGGATTTCTACCCGGTGTTACAATTGGTCGCAATGGCTCATATCTACCACCGTTGACCTCAAAAGCATGATCTCCATAGGCATTAGCGACGACTTCGACATCTTGATATGAAGGGAACGTGATAAGCGCTATCATATTAAACTTCTGATCCTTGCGATGTTGAAGGTACATCTCAACTTCGCTGCGATTCAACCTCCAGGCAATCGCCCAGGCCGTATCGGCGAGGGGAAAGAATCCTGTTCCGTCTTTACGAACCAGAAAACGGCCGTTTTCGCTCACACGCAAATCACTCAGCTTGTCGGCTGATAATTCCGTTGTATTTGTGAAGTAAATAACGCTCAGTAATGCGATCCAAATCAGGCGGCGTTTCATAATCTTTAACCTTTCTCATAGCACGAGTCTCTTTTTCGCAACAGGAACTATTTATCTGACCCGGGATTTCCCATTTACACTTCACTAAGGCACTCATACACACTTAAAGTCCCATAATATCAAAATCTCATCGAAATTGCAACAATTCTCTGGCCGACCCAGCGAGTTGTCTCGCAAAAAACGCCCAAAAAGTTGAACACTTACGCCGAGAAGCCACCTTGGCTCCTATCTTGATAAGCTTGTCTCTGAGCGTTCTCAGGGACCAGTGTTTCACTGACTTGGGCAATGCCAGCCGCCTGAGAAAATTACCGATGCTGTAAGCCAAGGCAAACAACTGAAGGCGGACCTGATTATCCACAAAATCATGACAGGAAAGCCGCGTCCAGTTCAAGGCGTACTTACCTTCCTTGCTCCACTACTTGGGAAATACGGGTCAAGAAGTATCTGTTCTTTAGAGAACAACCAGGCTGATAATCCATAACGTAATCGCTGCGGCACCGCCTTCGACGAGGGTGCCGAGTGTTTGCAGTTTATAGCCCTGCTTGACGCTCATTTTGGATAGGCCGGTAACCACCCAGAAATAACTGTCATTTGCATGACTGACCACCATAGACCCGGCGCCGATGGCTACCACTGCCAGTGCTCTTGCCGTCGGCGTTTCGAGACCGAGCGTTCCGAGAAGCGGCGCCACGATGCCGGCTGTGGTGATGATAGCTACGGTTGACGAGCCTTGTGCCGTCTTAAGCGCTGCGGCGATGATGAAAGGCAGCCAAATACTAAGGTTCGCATTTTTGCCGAGGTATTCGCCCACGGCATCGGAGATTCCGGAGTTCTGCAGCACCTTACCGAAAGCGCCGCCGCAGCCGGTAATGATAATGATAGTTGCCGCGGCAACGACCGCCTGGCCGACCCACCCGGAGGCGGAAAGCACCTCGGTGGTAAGTTTTTTCGGCAGCAGCAGGGCAAAGAAAACACCCACCAGCAGCGCTACTACCGGCTGCCCGACAAAGCTGATGAGCGCAGCGGCGTTCCCTTGGCCGAATGGATGGGTTGGGAACTCACCGATTGACCTGGCAACAATCAAAACTATAGGCAGGAGGATGGGAGTGAGCGACTTGAGAGTCGAAGGTGCTTCGGCGGTGAGTTTTTCCAAATCGGATTCCTCGGATGGCGATTCGGGGTCGATGTGCACCTTAGCGGCGAACTTGATAGCAAACAGCCAGCCGGCTGCAAGGGCGATAATGCTTACCAGCGCTCCCCACAGGATTACCAGGCCAAGGTCGGCCTCCAGCAGGCCCGCCGCAGCGACAGGCCCGGGGGTCGGCGGG
>JAUWBX010000127.1 GCA_030609625.1 Phycisphaerae bacterium | reverse complement strand
TATTTAATATAAAGTTATGAATTTCGCAGAAGTGTTTAAAAGTTACCTATGTGGAGATTTTTTAAAGTTTTTGGTATTCTTTAAAAGGAGAGTTCTATGGATGTCAGAGAAAAGATACGTGCCTATTTGGAAGATCCTGAGACGTTATACAAAGAGTGGTACCTCAAGCATGCGCAATATGAGACTGGCATAGAATCTGGGGAGGAGGTTGGCGTGTTGGCTGACTGGAAGAAGGAGTTTGATGACTGGGTATATACTCACATATCGGAGTTGCGCCAGATCATCTGTCCAAACACCAGTAAGATTAAGGCCGCTGTGACGCAAGTAGATATAGTGTTGGAGATTATGGATATTATTGAACAGCAACCGTATGTTGGAGCAGTCAACCTGACTGCTACACTTCTGTTCCTTTACGGGATAGATAAGCTCTGTGAGGATTATGAAGCATAACGATATCATCGACAAATTGGTGTTGATATGTGATGCGGGGCAAAATGGACGACCTCTGGGCACTGGTTTCATAGTGAATGAATTTGGACATTTCATAACGTCCTACCATGTGATCAAGCGTGTTATCGACAGGCATGACAGCCCAAAGGACTGCATTCGCTGCAAATGGAAAGGTGATGTCTATAGAATACAGTACATAGAGTCGCTCCGTGTTGGTGGATTCTACGATGCGCAAAAAAAAGGCAAACTTCCAATCGACATAACCGCTTTTGAACTTCGCATTCCTAATATAGGTCGGGGAGTAAACCATCTGCCAGTTTTGACTCTTGATCTGAATGCGGACCTTCATGAGCCGATCGAGGTCTCTTTTAGCGGATTCAATTGCGAGACGTCCAACAAAACCGAAGATGCTGATCTTATGACAGTCACGCTTACCGAATATCAGAAGAAAAACGGTCTGTGGATGTTCGCAGGGGAAGATAAAGTATGGCGTGGATACAGTGGATCGCCCGTATTGCACCCCCAATTGGGCGAGGTTATGGGAGTAGTGGTTCGCCGATTTGAGGAGAATCCTCAAACTGGATATATTCAATCACTCCACATGTTGAGTGACCAACTGAGATCCTACGGTTATGATTGCGAGCGTTTATTTAGATCGCCTTTTTCTCTATACGGAAGATACCACAAGGGGAAATGCCGTTTTTTTGAAAGCAAGGATGATTGGCCTTATGCGATGGATAAGAAAGAATTCGTGGATGCGTTTGATTTCAAAACTGGTCGCTTTCCGCTAAAGGAGCGGTGGGGCCTGGTAAATAGCAACAAAGGTGTTGTTCCTTTCATTGTTGAGCAACTGAAAGAGCATCCGGTGTTCTGCGTCGGATACTATGGAATGGGTAAGACGACTATTTCTAAGTTTCTATTCAGCAAATATTCTTTATACTCTAAACAGGAAAAACCCGTATATATATCTTTGGAGAATAAAAGGCTATCTGAATTTAATTCACAGAACTGGAACGATTTTGTTGCTGAGGAAATATACATGGATTTCCAGCAACCCGTGTTGCCACTGGCACGCAACAAGGTAAGTGATGAATTGATTAGGCAGTACGTTCGACACTTTTTGGACTACAATAAAGTCGTATTGATTCTCGATGGAATTGACGAGGTAGTTTGGGACCGCGCGAGTCTGAGGGAGTTCGCCAGCGTACTGAAATCATTGCCCTGTCCATATTTTTTGACAAGTCGTATGGAATTCTACGCATTTTTTGACGAGGTCGGTGACAGAATGGGCAAGTTTCCCCACCTTGTAATCGAACTGTTGTCCTGGGGAAAAACGCAGTGGGGAAAATACGTGGGCAACTTGTACGAAAAGTACCCTGAAAAATCAGATAATATCGAGCATTTGGAAAAAGCATTGGAGAAGGGGGAGTATGGAACGCTTTCAGAGCGTCCACTTTTTCTCAAGATGATCTCAGACCTAGAACTCGACAATGAGATGAGCATGGAAGAAGAACTTCCCCAGCAACTGAAAAAGAACAGGGCAGCAGTATACCACGCCTATGTGCGGTGGAAGATCAAAGATGATTCTGAGAGAAAAGGAGTAAGCATACCTGAGAAATACAATAAAGAGGACTTTGTAGAAGAAGCCTTCAGGCTTTTTCAGGATTTGGCAAATATCGAGTATTCCGGGAGCGTCCCCACGGAAGGTGCTGTTGGCTATCTCAAGGGTGACGTCGACTACGGAGATAAATACACCGTTTCAGCGTTCACTTTAAAAGATATTGGAAGAGTCAGTTCACAATTTGATATCCTTGATCCAATATTTGTGAAGGATAATATGCTTAGATCTACTTTCTTTTCAATAATAAAGAAAGAGCCAAAAAGACTCTTCAGATTCTCGCATAAGTCATTTTGCGAGTACCTTGTTGGCTATAATCTGGCGAACACGATATTTACGAGAAAGGTAGATGAAGCGGAGTGCGGGCGTGCTTGGGACTTCTACCAGACTCACGAAGTTAGTGCGCATTTTCAAGATGAGATAGATCGCATTGTCGAGTTGCAGCGTATTGAGGAGAGAGACAAGAAAATGTATTTGCAAAAGGCATTCGAGAAGGTGCTTTTTGAAAAACGTAACCTACAAGACTACTCGGAGCGATTTGAGGAGGTTTTATACTATACGGGTAAGTTAAAGATAGAGTCGCTGAGGATATTTGAACTTCTGGAGAAGATTTGCAGTGATCCGAAAGAAGTCGATTCAATCTACTACCGGACAGCACATATATCGCTGAGCTTGGGCAAAAGTGTCGACTATTGTGTGAAATACATCGAATATCTGGTAGAGAGCTTTAACGACAGTAAAGAAGCTTTTCAGTGGAATACAAATATCCAGATCAACTACTACGGCAAGGCTAATCTACACAGCGCCTTGAAGAAAGACATCGACAAGTTTATCAGTGGTGACAAATTGGATGGGATTTTACCTCTTGAGATATTTTCGTATTTTGTATGCTTGCCGTTTGATGCGACGGACATCAACAGTGCCAAAGAGTATCTAAGCCTGATCAAGAAAATGTGTGAGAAGCGAGGGCATACAAGAATGGTCAAGACAATGAATGAAACGCTACCTATTTTAGAAAGCGTGAGTGGGTTTAATTGAGGATTGTTTCTTAGTGTAGATATTACCATCTTGCTGGAGGTTGAGAGTGGATGAGATCAAGTATTATTTGTGTTCCGGTTGTGCGAGCCATATTTTGGACGCTATTGCCGAAGGGAAGGAAAGTGTCACGCTTTCCGTTGATTTGAACAAGAGCATTCGGAGCTTTGAGATCAGTGAGGCACAGGTGGTGTTCGATGCACATAACAGATTGACGAAGAAGAAACTATTGTGGATTTCAAGAAAACCAAAAAGAGTATTTGTACTTGAGAACGATGCACTTAGGACTTTAGAGTACAGAGTTGGCGCGTACTACAAACTTGTCCCTACGCAGCATGCTCCAACCGTAGAGATTGATGGGATAAAGATGCACCGATCGAAAGGTATCGATCCTTTCCAAGATGCCAAACTCAAAGTAAGCCAAGTGGTGAGGGAAGGTAAACGGGTACTTGATACATGTGGAGGACTTGGTTATACGGCTATATGGGCTGTTCGACTCGGCGCATCGGAGGTTGTTTCGGTTGAATACAATAAGTTTATTCGGAAACTACGAATGGAAAACCCATGGTCAGAGGAGTTAACTAATCGAAAAATAAAGCTTATTTCAGAGGATGTAGCAGAATACATGAGTTTTCTTGAAACTGAGTCATTCGATTCGGTAGTACACGATCCACCGCGATTCTCTTTGGCTGGCGAGCTATATGGAGAAGCATTCTATCGGGAACTACATAGAGTATTGGTGAGGGGAGGGAAACTCTTTCATTATACCGGTAATCCCTATTCGGTCCGTCGAGGTAATACTTTTCTCCTGAACACTGCCAAGAGATTACGGTTGGTGGGATTCAATAAAGTGTTGGTGAAAGCACCTTTACTGGGGATTAAGGCCCTGAGATAATAGCACGGCTGTTTCTTATCGAGCCGAGGACAAGGTCGGTGGCTCGTTGTTTCTGGTCGGTTTCGCCCAACAGCTTGTTCAGGATTGGGCCGGCGTAATTGCGTTTTGGGTTAAAATGGTTCAGTACTTCTATTGCGATAGTGCGTGCAGATTTGGGTTTTTGGCCGGCCATATTTCACTTGTCTATCTTAATAAACAAATCGCCGGGTTGGGTTTGTCGGCCGTTGGTGAAATCTTTGAAGTCCATAAGCGGCGAGCCGGCCGGCTTGATTTTTTTAATCTTTAAGGCATCTGTGCCACAGATTACATTTAGATTTTCGTCGAGTATTCCCGGCGGTAGTGTGGGCGCATGTAAGGGCGGTTCGCGAACCTCCCCTACTTCAGCCATCGCGATGGTTATGCGTATAGATTTGTTGGTTTTCTTAGACAGATAAGTTGCCGAGGCGCCGGGCCAGGGCCAGAAGCCGCGTATCTTTCTTGCCAAAGCGTCGGCTGACTCATTGAAGTCGATAAAGCCGTCGGATTTTTTCAGCTTCGGCGCGACGGTGGCTTTGGAATGGTCCTGCTCGGTATAAATAATTGAGCCATCAGCGATTTGCTCTATTGTTTTCAACAACAGCGGTGCCGCCATTTGGGCCAGTTTGTCGTGTAGTTGGCCGGCCGTTTCATCAGGCCTGATATCGGTTTGTGATTGTGCGAGAATACTGCCGGCGTCCATCTTTTCAGCTAATGTGATTATACTGATACCGGTTTTGGTTTCGCCGTTGATTATTGCCCAGTTTATCGGTGCAGCTCCACGGTATTTGGGGAGCAAAGAGGCGTGGACATTTATAGCGCCTTTTGACGGCAGGTCTATTAACTCATTGCCGATTTTTTGGCCGAACGCAATTACCACAATCAAATCCGGCTTATAATCGGCTATCTTTTCTATCATCCGGGGGGTGTTTACATTATCTGTTTCAACAAATGGTATCGAATGGGTAGTCGCCCAATGGGCTACCGGCGTTGGGCTTGGTTTTCTGCCTCTGCCGGCCGGGTGTGGAGGTTGGGTTACGATGAATTGCAGACTATGGCCCGACCGCTCCAAAGCATTCAGGCATTCAATGCCGAATTCACCGCTGCCGAGATATAATATTTGCATAGCTCTCCTATGATGGATGAGGGACCATGGACGAGGGACGAGAGATGAGGGACGAGGGACGACAACAAGCTATCGAACATTACAGAAGCTGTCGGCTTTTTGTTCCATCGTAAATAACATAGCAAATATATGCTCATACTTCTCATCCAACCTTTCAAATGTTTTCTTGTCAATATATTTACAAGCTAAAGCAAATTCTAACCAGGTTTGCGCTTCTGCGGCCTCTTGTCCTGCATCTGATAACTTGTTAATGAAAACGGCTTTGTATCTGCGCTTACGCCAGCCTTCCGAAAGGTTTGTGCAGACAGATCTGGATGCTCTGCGCACTTGATCGGTCATGGAATATGTCTCTTCTTTCGGAAAAATTTTTGATATCTCGAATATTTCCATTGCAGCGTTAAATGCCAGTTTATAAACCTCTAATTCCCTTACACTTCTTATCCTTTTTGTCTTTCGTCCTTCGTCTATCGTCTTCTCGCCCATCGCTCTCATTTGCCATTTTTCATTTTCTTTTTTGCTCACTTCTATTTGTGCCCTTCTGTAAGTTTTTTGAGTTGTCTTCGATGTGCGATTTGGGCGATCTGGCCCATACGGTTAACGATGGTCATTCCCTCGATATGGTCGTACTCGTGCTGGAGAGCCCGTGCGTAAAGGCCTTCGCCCTGTTCGGTAAACTCTTTCCCGTCAAGGCCGGTGGCGGTAACGTTACATTTCTTGTATCTTCGAATTTTTGTATAAACGCCCGGCACCGACAGGCACCCTTCTTCTGTTGAGCCAGGCTCTCCGGTTGGCGTAACGGTTGGGTTTATATAGACTTTAACATTTTCTCTGGTTCCATCGAGCGATATGATAAAGAGTCGCAGCGGTACGCCCACCTGTGGTGCTGCCAGGCCGACGCCTTTGTTTTTCAGCATGATGTCGGTCATTTTCTCTATAAACCTGCGGATATTATTATCAATTTCCCCGACCGGCTCGGCTCGCTTAGCCAAGACCTCAGCCGGGTAATGCGTGATTTGACATTTTTCAATATCAATCATTTTTGGTGTTCCGTATTTTGTCTTATGTTTATTTGTATATACTTGCCTGTGGTTATCATTCCCGCGAAAGCGGGAATCCACTGTTTCGTTGCTTTCCTGGAGTCCTGCTTGCGCAGGAATGACAATAATAATACCTGTTATCAATCGTCGAATTCGTCACCGGTGAATGTATTACCGAGATAAGATTTTATGACGACTTCGTCGCGGATTATCTCGGCGGG
>JAUWBX010000056.1 GCA_030609625.1 Phycisphaerae bacterium | reverse complement strand
ATAGGCACGAGGGCCTATTCGATTCTTGAACAGGGGCAGATTGAGCATTTAGTGAGCGCATCGAAGACGGACAGAAGGTTCATATTTGAAGAAGCGGCGGGTATAAGCAAGTATAAGGCACACAAAAAAGAAGCGCTTCGTAAGCTGGAACGAACGGAACAGAACCTTCTTCGGCTTGCAGATATTTTGGGCGAACTTGCCAGGAGACTGCGAAGCGTAAAGCTGCAGGCTGGCAAAGCAAGAAACTATCTGCAATATACTCAAAGGCTCAAAGAACTGCAGGTCAGCTACTCGCTGGTTGAATATGCAAAGAATCGCACGCAGATGAAGGACAAGGGGGCTGCTCTTGACGAGGTGACCGAACAGTTCGGGCGGCTGGCGGCGGAAGTGGCAAGACAGGACAGCTTGATAAGCAGATTAGGCGAAGAAATAATAGAAACGGAGCATAAGCTAAGCCACACGGACAATTCCCTTGTGTCTGTTCGCAGCAAGATTGAGCAGCGGCTTCAAAGAATCGATTTTTTGCGAGCGAGGATTTCTGAACTACAGCAAAGAGAGGCTTCGGCGAGAGAGAAAACCGAAAAACTTAGGGAGCAGAAGAACCTCTTTGAACAAAATTCGACACAATACAACGACGAGCTGGCAAACTGTGAAGAGATGCTCGATGAGAAAAGCCAGGCTGTTGAGCAAATCCAAAAAGCTATTCAGGAAGTAAATGCCGAATGTGCCTCGCTCGAAGCGCATTTGGAAGATGAAAAATCAGGAATTATCGACATAGTCAGAAGGACGGCACAGCTTCATAACGAAGTCCAGAGCATCTCGGTTTATCGCAGCAATTTATCCAGCCAGAAAGACCGTCTTTCCGGCCGGGCAGAAACCGCCCAGGCTGAACTGGAGCAACTGCTGACCGAAAAGGCACAACAAAATGCCCGCCTGGGTGATATCGAAAAAGTGTTAGGTGAATTGAAGGAGAGCTTAGAATCCAAACGCCAAAAAACCGAAGAACTCGACGGTTCTTTAGCATCGGACAATAAGCGGTTGGCACACAGCAAAGAGGTACGAAGCGCGCTGAACAGCGAGCTGACGATATTGACAGATATGGAAAGAAGGTGCGAAGGGCTTAAGGCGGGCGTTAAAAGCATTTTGCAGGACCGGTCAATTGAAAACAATAGATTCGATTATGTTGAAGGAATATTAGCAGAAACAATAGAAACCGATATCGAATATGCGAATGCTGTCGAAGCGGCCCTTGAGGGGCAGACCGATGCACTGGTAATCAACAGCACAAGCAGAATGTTAGCTGATATAGAGACAATTCAAGAGCTTGACGGCAGAGTGAATTTCATTTGCCTTGATAAGATAGAGCCGTTTGTGGACAAAAATGACTGGTCTGAGTTTGCATGTGTAAAAGGCAGGCTCGTTGAATTTGTAAAGTTCGACAGCAAATACGCACCGTTGGCCTGGAAGTTACTCGGCAAAACGCTGATAGTTGACTCTCTACAAGAGGCAGTCGAGCTGGCGGAGAAGGCAGGAGAGGAATTTAAATTTGTTACTTTGAATGGTGAATTCTTAAGTGCCGATGGGATGATAAAACTCGGGCCTTTGGGCAGAGCCACCGGTTTAATATCGCGTAAAAGCCGACTGCGTCAACTGCAGGAAACCATCGGCAATATTACTTCTGAAGTCGCAGCGATTGAAAGCCAAATTTCGAAAAACAACCAGACGAAAGCACATTTGGATGAACTGTGTAAGGACCTGCGGACGGCTGTTTATGAAGCGAACACCGAGAAGATGCAGGTAAGCTCGAAGCTCAGCGTTATAGAACAAAATATAAACCGGCTGAGACAAGAGGAGCCGTTGATAGTCGGTGAGATTGACCTGTTAGCTGAACAGATAGCCCAGTCCGTGCAAAGGGAATACGATTCGAAGCAGAAACTGGAGGAGTTAGAGGCGGTAAACAGCCAGAGAACGGCGCATATAGAGAAGCTCGAAACAAAATATGCTGAGCAAAAACAACAACAGCAAACATTAGTAAACAGACTTACTGATTTGAAGGTTGCTTTAGGTCAAATTACGGAACAGAGCAAGGCATTGAAACAAATAATTGCGAGTCTGCAAAGCCAGATGCAGGATAACCGGACGGCTGCCGAGACGGCGCAGGAGGAAATTCAAAACTGCAGCGTGCAATTAGCAGAGGCCCAGAGGGACATTCTTAACTGCGAAAGCGAGGTATCGGAGCTGTTTGTCGAAAAAGAAAAGAACCAGGAGAACAGCCGATTATTGCATAAAGAGATTGAAAGGCTGCTCGAAGAACGAAGACAAACAGAACAGCTTGTGCGGCTCGGACGCGCCGAAAAAGATGAAACTGAACAGAAAATTAACGAGCTTAAAATAGAATTGAGCCAGTTAGAAGTAAAGCAGCAAGACCTGGTTGAGAGGGTGCAGGAACAGTTGCAGATAGATTTAGACGAGGCTTATGAAAATTACAGGGACGAAGAGGTTGACTGGGACAAGGTGAAAGAGCAGATAACTGAACTTCGGGGTAAGATTGAACGGCTCGGTAACGTGAATATCGATGCAATAGATGAGCAGGAGACCCTCGAAAAACGACACAACTTTTTAAGCAGCCAGGTCCAGGACCTCAATTCCAGCAGAGGTCAATTACAGCAATTGATAAACCGCCTTAATAAAAAGAGCAGAGAGAAATTCCGGCAGACCTTCGAGGAGATAAGGGGACATTTCCAGGAGATTTTCCGTAAGCTGTTTGGCGGGGGCAAAGCCGATATAATACTTGAGGACGCTGAAGATATTCTCGAATCGGGGATAGAGGTAATAGCGCGTCCGCCCGGCAAGGATACAAGAAGTATATCGCTGCTTAGCGGCGGTGAAAAGTCGATGACGGCGATTGCGTTGCTGTTTGCGGTTTTCAAGACAAAGCCATCGCCGTTCTGTTTCTTAGATGAAGTTGATGCGGCCCTGGATGAGGCGAACAACGAGCGTTTCAATATACTGCTGCGGGAGTTTCAGAAGGATTCGCAGTTCATAATAATCACGCACGCCAAACGCACGATGAGCATTGCGGATGTGCTGTTTGGGATAACGATGCAGATACGGGGAGTGAGCAAGAAGATAAGCGTCAGATTTGGTGAGGTTAACGAAGAAACCGCTGCGGTGGCTTGAGCGTTGCTCGTGAATTGAGAAATCCTTAATCATCCACCCCTCCCCCCCCCCGACCGCAGGGGTCGGGGCTAATCATCTTTTCCGTCCGTTCGTGACAACAACCCCCGATCACAGGGGTCGGGGCTAATCATCTTTTCCATTCGTTCGTGACAACAACCCCCGACCACAGGGGTCGGGGCTAATCGGATTGGTGTTTATTGACGTATTCAATTCTTCGATTCAAATCATCCTGGCTGAAACAGAAACGTTTGTCAAAACTGCGTGCCCAAATCCGGCTGACCTGGCCGTGTTTACGAAGCGCGAACATGGCAACATTCTTGTATCTACTGACAATTTGCTCGATGGATTCCTGGCAAGGAAGGGCCACTAAGTGAACGTGATTTGAGCAAACCGCCAGTGCCTCAATCGTATGGCCGATTCTTTTGGCCTCATTTAGGATTGCCTGACGCACAATGGCCTTGTCTTCAAAGTCCAGTTTGACACTTGCTGATTTTTGCAGCTTTTGGCATACTTGCAGAATTTTTGGATTGCCGGATATGATTTTGCCGTGCTTTACGTAACCACGCTCGTCACCCTGTAGCCAACTGCCATAGGTGGTCCAAGTTACCATGTACCCGATCATCTTCGACATGATTGCAGATTAACAGAGAAAGTATCCGCCCACAAATCCTTTTTTCCCTATGGTTAGCCCCCACCCCTGTGGTGGGGGGCTTCTATTTAGAAGACTACCTCTCTGCCGTCGAAGACGGGGCCATCTTTGCAGCACATTTTATAGACAGTCTCGTTCGAGTCGTTCAGTCTGCATTGGACGGCACAACTTTGACACAGGCCGATGCCGCATGCCATTCTTCGCTCCATACTGACCTGGCAGTCGATATTTTTGTCTTTGGCAATTTCAGCCACTTTCGCTAACATCGCCTCGGGTCCACAACTATAAATAACAATATTCTCACTGGCTAAATCGGATTGGCCAAGCCGTTCCACGAGGCAGTCGGTAACAAAACCGTGATACCCGGCCGAGCCGTCATCCGTTGCTAACAGTGATTCTATGCCGTACCTGGCAAACTCCGGTATTGAAAATCCTAATTGTTGCGAAATCTCATCCAGTCTGCCCTCGAAGGGCAGCTCCGTCGCCGTCTTTGCGCCGGCAAACGCAATCACCTCAATCATGGTGGTATGGGAATCTGCCATGAGGACCTTTGCCAGATGTAATAGTGGCGGGACGCCCATCCCCCCGGCAACCAGAAGGGCGGTTTTTTTATCGTCCGGTACCGAGAAACCATTTCCCAAAGGCCCAATTACGCTGACTGAATCGCCTGGGGACAAAGTTGTCATTCTCAAAGTGGCCGGCCCGACAACACAATAAAGAAGCTCAGCGAAGGTCTTATCCCTATTGGTGGTAACATCAGTAAAGCTAAAAGGCCTCCGCAGTAATATCTTGCGTCCGGCTGTATCGAGCAAATCTTCCGGTATGGTTTTTGCGGACGGCAGGGCGGTGCCGGAAAGGTCTAATTCGGCGAACTGCCCGGGCTTAAAATTAACAAAAGCGCTTGCACCGTCCCCTGAAAAATCGAGTCTGAGCCGATAGAACCGCTGCCCAATCTGTCTGTTGGAAGAGACGATTGCCTCAAACATACCCTTATCTGATGACGAGCATCTTTCTGACATAATCAGCTATTGCCCCTGTTACAATAGACCTTCAAAAACCCTGACACCGTCCACCACCTTGCAGACGTGAACGGCATGCTTGTCGGCGAATTCAGGCCGGCTGCGCGCATAGGCCGTATCAACAGCCTCCCTTACCGCTTCGACACATTCAGCCCGAACCAAAGCGCCCGATGCACCCTTATCGCCGCCTCCTAACATACGCTCTCCCAAGACACCTTGCACGGTTCGAACAATGTCACACATCGTCTCCAGTTCCGGCCCGGATATTTTATAATCATCCCGCAGCCCAATGCCGTCTTTTCTGAATATCTGCCCGACTGTTTCAATGTCGCCGGCTTTCCAGGCTTCGAGCATCTTATAGAACCGCTTTTGAGCATCGAAAATATATCTTAACCGGTCGCACAAATCCGGGTGAGTTTCACCGAAGTCGCCCATAATCTTTTTATAAACCGTCTGGTCCTTGATATCCGCAAGGCATGATATATCGTAATTGGCTTTCTGTAATATTGAAACCAATTTCTCACATTCTGCTCTGCGGACGGCGTATGTTGATTTTTCCAGGCCCGGGCGGTCTGTGCCGGTATCAAGCACAACAATCCGAAAATCACTCGCACCGGGTCCGATTGGAACGTAATCTATAGTCCTCTTCGCAGGATTATAATAAGTGCCCATGCCCTGGCGGGCGAACAGTATCATAATCTGGTCGAGCTTTCCGCAGGGTGAGCCGATATAGTCGTTTTCGACAGCCTGAGCCAGGTCAACAATGTTCATTTTATTTTCTATCTCGATATTGTTGGCATTGAACATCGACAAAATCAGATTCAAAGTCAAAGAAGCCGACCGGCTCATACCGCCGCCGGGGATGTTCCCGTAGATAACACCGTCAATACCCTGCGAGAGCTTGTAGCCTTGGCGCATTAGAATATATTCAACTCCGTATGGAAACCGCCCCCAGGTTTGGGCTATTTCGGCTGCCTTCGGCTCAGGCACGTTTCCCAGCTCAAATTCAATGACTCCATCGTCGGGAAAATTCCCGCTGAACAGCCTCACCTTCTTAGTACCATTAGGCTTATAGGCCAGCCAGATAAACCTGTCGGTTCCAACGCCGAAAAGTTCTGTGCCGTTGTAATCACCATGCTCGACGCCCAGACAGAATCGCGAAGATGTCCTTCGCACCTTCCCGCCTTTGATGTCGATACCTGCATCCCTGGCAAGCTGCAAGATTTTATCCAGGGCCTTGCGGCCCTCTGATGTCAGCTCCATTGTGAAATCCTCACTGTGCAACTTTGCTATTACCAGAATATGATGTAAAGCACTACTGTCATAATTATTACAAATACGCCGAAGTACACAGAACCCTTAGACCAGTTCAAATCAATCTTCGTTTGCTCCGGCAGTGTAATCTTTTCCTTCATTGGTTTGAACAATGTTACTAAGAGCAGGATGGCCGCAATAGCGCCTACCGTGATTGCCATACGGTTAAGAAACGCCATATCACCCCAGCCGAAGAACAGAATTCCGTAGATAATCGGGCTAAGAACCAGCCCCAGGACTCCACAACACCGTGGGGTCCGTTTCACAAACAATCCGAACAGGAAGATGGTGAGCACGCCGGGTGATACGAATCCCTGAAACTCCTGGATGAAAGCGAAAGCTCCCTTAAACCTGGGACTTGCCAACACCGGCGCTATCAGACACCCGATGATTACACCTATCGGGACGCAACATCGACCTACCCACACCAGCACTTTCTGCGCCGCATTCTTATTAACCCATTCCCTGTAAATGTCCATTGTGAAGATGGTGGAAGCTGCGTTCAACATCGATGCCAGAGAGCTAATCACAGCTCCCATCAACGCGGCCAATACAAAACCCCGCAGGCCTTTCGGAGTCAAATACCGAATCAACAGCGGAAATGCACCATCGTAGTCATAGCCAACCAGCTCCTGCCGGACTTCAATATCGGGGTGACTCTCGCCCGCGCCATCGAGTAGTTCTGTGTTGATTGCGCTGATGTCCTGACCCGCCGGGACAACCTTACCCAGTACTGCGGCATTGAATGACAGCACCTCCGCAGCAAGCTGCGGTCGCAACTGTGCAAAGTCGCTATTGAATGGAATAACCATCGCCGCTTCGGCCGGTGACGTCCTGGTCTGGTGAAATGCTTCTAACACAGGCTTGTTCAGCGATTCCTGATTCATTGCGTTCTCCTGCATTTTCGTCCCGTATAACGTGAACGCAATAATCCCCGGAATGCACACAATAAAAGGAATTATCAACTTCAGGAAAGCTGCGAACACCACACCCTTTTGCCCCTCGCGTAAAGAGTGAGCTCCAAGTGTTCTCTGCATAATATATTGGTTCAGGCCCCAGTAGTAAAAGTTCGGAATCCAAATCCCTAACATCAGCGCTGTCCAGGGCAGAAAGTCGCTTGTCCGCGGCAGTGCCATGTGCATACTGGATTCTTTGAGCACCGCGAACTTCTCACCGAACGCTGCACCGTCACCCACACCTAATGATGTATTCACCGCTGCAACATCTATCCCCTCGAACTTGCTCGGGTCATCCAATGCCATAAACGCCAGCACCATTACCACCGTACCACCAATTATTAATGCTGAGCCCTGAATAAGGTCCGCCCAGACACAGGCCTTGAGGCCTCCCGCTGCTACATATACACCCGCAAGGATACCGACAAACCAGGAGAGCGTTGTGATGTTGATTGGTATGCCCATCAACTCTTCTGCAAACAACGGACTCAAAGCTTTGGCTCCAAGAAAAATTACCGTAGGGATTGTAACTCCCAGGTAAATAATCACCATCAATAGCGACATCACCAGTCGGGATGTATGATTGAAACGGTACTCCAGGTACTCAGGTATGGTAAAAATCCCGCTCTTGAGGAACTTGGGAAGAAAGAAAAACGCCACCACAACGAGAGTTATGGCCGCGATCCATTCGTAACTTGCCACCGCCAAACCAATCGAGGCTTTAGCTGCCTGGCCCGACATTCCAACAAACTGCTCAGCCGAGATGTTCGCGGCGATTAGTGAAAATCCGATCAGCCACCATTTCAGGCCGCGACCGGCCAGAAAATAATCTTCACTGGTTTTTTCTTTGCGGCTCTTGAGCAGGCCCACGGTAATTACACAAACGAAGAATACTACTAATACGCCAATGTCTAAGCCACTTAATTCCATTTGTGAGTTCCTTAATTCAAATCTTCCCTGCCAACATTCCTTCCTTAGTTTGACTATGTTTTTGAACTAATTTCATTGCTTCGGCTAAATCAGTTCACC
>JAUWBX010000080.1 GCA_030609625.1 Phycisphaerae bacterium | reverse complement strand
CAGAAGAAAGCATATTTGGACACTCTGGCAGGTGGGGAATTTGTAGAGTTTCTCCGGGAAAGATTGATTCTCCTTAGAGAACTCTTATCGAATCAGGGATCGATATATCTTCACCTTGATGGCAAGATGATCTGCGAAATGAAGATCGTGATGGACGAAATATTCGGGCGTAATAATTACAGGAATCTTATCGTCAGAAAGAAATGCAACCCGAAAAACTATACACGGAAAGCCTACGGAAACATCGCAGATTTCATTTTGTTCTACACAAAGACAGATACGTATATCTGGAATCGTCCGACTGAGCGTCTCTCGGAAGAGTCAACAAAAGAATATCGCTACATAGAACCAGAAACGGGTCGTCTATTCATGAAGGTTCCTGTTCATGCTCCCGGAACAAGAAACGGCGAAACAGGAAAGCCATGGCGAGGTATGATGCCCCCTCCAGGAAAACACTGGCAATATACACCCGCGACGCTTGATGAAATGGATAGCAGAGGCGAAATTTTCTGGTCAAAGAATAGAAATCCGAGAAGGAAGGTTTATCTGGATCAGCATCCAGGAGTTGGTGTTCAGGATATGTGGCTCGATTTTAAGGATGCTCATAACCAGAACATCAAAATCACGGGGTACCCAACGGAAAAGAATCCGGACCTGCTTCGTAGGATTATTGGAGCGTCCTCGAATCCAGATGGGTTGGTTTTGGATTGCTTTGCGGGGTCTGGAACGATTCCTGCTGTTGCACACGAATTTGGAAGAAACTGGATAGCAGTAGACAACAGTATAGAAGCTTTGCAGACCATCCTGGAACGCTTTGCGAATGGGCTTCAACCAATGGGTGATTATGTGCAGGAAAAAACCAAAGAAGCCCAATCGACTTTCTTTGATTTCCTTGAAGAAGATATCTGTTCTTCAGCACAATTAGGAAATGCGAATTCCGTGCCTGCGGAGAGTTTTTCGATATGGGGGCCTTCCGACTGCGATTCAAAAGTGGTGGATATTGTCAACAAATGGTGCCAAGCAGCATCAGCAAGAATTCCCACCAAGTGATCGCCTGTCTCATCTCCGACCAGACCAGCCAGCCGGTCTCGAAGCGGGTTCTCATATCTCGTATCTCCCTTTGCCTGCGCTCAGTGCAAAAGATAGCGTTTATCGTATAGCGTGAAATTTCCTGCCCCTGCTTTCGCAGGGGTGACAATCCTGGGCAGGAATGACAAACGTACGATTCAAAGCAGTATTCCGCCCCTTGGTGTTTCGGTATTTGGTTAGATAAAATAGGGTAATAGGCCGTTAAAGTCAAAGGAAAAATTTAGTGGATTAGAGAGTTAGAGATTAGAGAATTGGAAAGGAAAAGGAACAATCAATTTATTATTTCTCCGTGAAATGTGCGTACCTGTGGCAGAGCTAATCCGCGATAGATTAGGGGACAGGTATTATGTCCGTTGTGTGGTGATGTTGGGTATGTGATGACGTATGGCACTTTCGGGACGAGACCCCCCAACGCTGCCTTATAGGCAGGTAAGATCATGGGGTTGGGGGGCTAAACAGGCGTCGTCGTTAAGCATTATTTGAGATTGCCATATCTATTATCCACTAATGGGCACGGCCGAACATATAAATGCTTCCGGTATCAGCGCTGACAAAGAGGCGTCCTCCGGCCGCAGTCAGACCCCGCACGCGACCCTTAACAGCCCGGCTCCATAGCTCATCCCCATTAGCAATACTGTAAGCAACAACTTTGTTGGTACCGCCGACGAAGAGGACATCGCCGGCCAAAATCAGGGCATGCGGACAATCGCAGGGAACCGACCATCTCGCACTTCCATTGCTCCGGCGAATTGCCGAAAGTGAAGTCTCACTTAGGAGATAGGCCGTAGTTCCCGAAACGATAAGGCGGCGACCATTCGGGTGTGTAGCGATACGGTCTCTTGAATCATTGTCGTGCTCTGCAAGCTCGTAATCTGAGGCATGGAACTTTGCGTGGCCGCGAACAAAACGCGAATCCGAAGTCAAGAGTGCATAGCAACCGCTCTGACCCCGACTGCCAATATTACCTGAACCTGAGCCGTTTGCACGATTGAAAGCATAAGGTCGCGATCTTCCCTGTAGCAGGTAAATTTTAGTTGGCGAAGCCATGATAGCTCCCATTGGCGTAACGCCGCCCGAGACACTGTAAAGTCCCGCACCGCTGTCCGAGCCGGTTCGAGCATTAAGACTGCACAGATATGAATTCTGCCAGTTCACAAGCGATGCCGCGAAATAGACTTTTCCGTCCATCACAGCCGTGCCGGTTCTTACAGGCCACATCGATATCAGGCTGCCATTGTTGGCTATAAGCCTTGTATCCTCTGCGGGAGTGTACTTCCAAATAAAAGAGCCGTCCAGGGCGTTGATACAGTAGATATATCCGTCATCTGAGCCGAAGTATAATTTGTCGTCGTCGTAACTGGGTGGATAACGCACCGGGCCATTAGTAGTGAAGAACCATTTTTGTTGGCCGGTACGAGCGTTAAGGCAATGGACGGAATCGGTTACTGAAGACCCAAAGTAGAGCATGTCATCAACCACCGTAACGAAAAACACAAAATCGAAGTCCCGCTGCGGTGTGAGCTCAAAGACACGGGTGCTGCTTGAGCGATAGGAATCCCAGGGAGCTCCTCCATCCCATGCGACTTGAGGCGGCATAGGTGAAACATAAACCCAACCCTCATCCAGCTCATCCAGATAAAGGGATTCAGCGGTCACTCCACTTCTTGCATTGTCGTGCATATATGTAGGCCAGTCCTCAGCAACAGCCGAGCCAAAGGTGCAGAGAATTACAAAAGCAACCATAAGCGACCCAGCAACGCTGGGTTCCGTACAAAACCCGCCGTTGGCGGGGCCACAGGCGGTATTACTTAATGCCAATAATGCTCCGATTTTCTTTATCTTATATCTCATTTACTGTTCCTTCCTTCGACTTCGCTCAGGATGGTGAGCCTGTCGAACCATTATTGAGTTCCTTTGCCTGGGTGTTGATACCGGCTTATTGCGTACAAAGCCAACGGAGGTATTAAGCCAGCCATTGCAACTGCATCCACCGCTGCCTTCGGGCGAAAGAACCATTCCGCCGCCGGGGATAGTGCTAAGCCAACAACTGGGACGAATGCCCGACCAGGTAGTAACCACTTCTGAATTGATATCCCACATGGCGATATTGCCGCCCGAGCCCCGGTAAATAAGGGCCCCGGCGGTACCGGCATAGGTGGCACAACCCGCGTGACGGCCCATTCGTGTAGTTATGAGATTGCCCGTGTCAAGGTCATAACCATTTGGCTCAAGGTATATGCCGTTGCCGGCAATCACGGGATGCTGCATATGACCGCTATGATTATCTCTCGTCCAGGGATGATTCTGTGACCATAAAGAATTCCCATTCGTGGCGCGGTACGCATATATATTGTAACGTGTATCTGAAGAAGCAATAAACAACTTTTCGTTTTTATACTGCATGTAGAAGACCACAATGCCGTCGGCGGTGTCGATGGCTTTCTCCCAGAGCTTCGCACCGGTATTCTGCTCCAGGGCAACTATGTATTGGTCAGTCCACAACTCAGAAATTCCGATTTGCCCCGAAGGATATTTCTTAACCGCGGCATTGCGGCTCTCAACAAAGTAAACCCGGCCTCCACCGATGGTAATCGTCGAGTTGATAATAGCACCTCGCTCGGGACGGTCATCCGTCCAGACTCGGCTGCCGGTGCTTTTGTCATTGGCAAAAACATACTTGCTGCAAACCTTATAGGTAACATTGCCTGAGGTAGAATCATACCACCCCGTGCCTGAACCGCCCCAGATATTCGTGTAATGGGCCCCATCGAGCTGGGCGCTGCCATACAGGTTGTCACCTGAAATGCCTGCATAACCCCACTCAAGGCCGTCGTCGTTCAGTTTGTATGTCGTTATTCGAGTACCCGTATCTCCATCAAGAAACCAGCAGTTATCATCGACCGCTACGTATAATCCATCCGCATCAGCACAGAGATAACCGTTGTCCCTCGGCATATTAACCCGCAATGATTTGGGAACCTCCAGAGACCAGTATATAGCTCCATTGTAGGAATCCATCGCCAGAATTCGGTTCAGACCCTGGTGATACAGCCGGCCATTGGCCATTACCGGAGTCGGCATACGTGGATTACGGTCCGCTCCGAAATCGGCGCCGGGCGAGCCTATCCATTGTATCATTAGATGACCGGTCTGCGTGGCCCCTTCGAGCGTATCGCCGGGGTTGGCGGCATTATCCGGATTGCCGTACTGACGGGACCATTCCGCTGCACCAGGCAGCGGGTCGCGAACAACTTTGGACCAAAGCCCATTGCTGTCATTGGTGGTAGTATAGGTCAGGCCTCCGGCGTTCAGCCAGGCCCCCAGCTCGGCTTCAGTAAGCTCGTTTGGACAACCAGCCGGCTGACCAAAATAGACAACACCACCGCTGGGCCGCAAGACACGGAACATCTCGGCCGCAGAGCCGGCACACGCACCTTCAGAAAGAATGTGGTCGGAGACTATCAGATTAAAAAAATACTTGCTAAATTGCAGATTTTCCAGCGAGGTAACCTCTCTCGCCTTTATTCGAGCCCCGTAAACCCCGGCCTCCATCAGTTTGTTGATAGCCGTGCTGATACTGGCCGAATTCGTATCCACCCCCACGATGACAAGGTCACTGCGTTTGGCCAGCTCGAACGCCAATCGCCCTTCGCCGCAGCCATAGACCAAGCAGAAGCCTTTTTCGATGCCGGTTTGATTGATTATGTGCTCGGCGGCCGTCTCGTACAATGGGCTAAGTGAATCGACGGGGTAAGGCGAAGCTATATTCGAGCAGTCCAGGCGGGTATAATTGATGGCATTATCAAATGTGTAATTCTCGGTAAAGACTTCTGCTGCGCCACTGCTATAGCCAACACGGTAATAATACCTTGTCCTATATTGCAGGTGGCTCAAGGTTATCTCGTGAGTGGTGGCAGTCGAATAATCTTCCACCCGCAAGCCCAGCAATTCGGTTGTGCCATACTCCACAATAGAGTCGCACGCATCAGGCGTGTCCCAGCGAACCACCGCCGTAAACGGTCCGGTAAACTGTACATAAGGCCCAACATCCGTAACACAGGACCCAACATCCGTATCATCAGAGGCGACCGTAAATTGCCAGACAACGCCTTGGTCCCAGCCGGTAGTGCTGTTGGCTTTATCGATTCGCCAATAGTAGGTTGTGCTGAAATCGAGAAGTCCGGCAGGGTCATAGCTGTTAGAATCCTGAGTGGCGACTACCGCGGTTCCGTTTTTAACGTCGTTGAAGTTGTTGCTGAGGATGACTTTATATTTGGGCGATAATCCCGTCACGTTGTCCGCCGCCGGCCATTTGAGAAC
This sequence comes from Phycisphaerae bacterium, assembly GCA_030609625.1. Classification (GTDB taxonomy): domain Bacteria; phylum Planctomycetota; class Phycisphaerae; order Sedimentisphaerales; family Anaerobacaceae; genus NIOZ-UU13. The sequence continues at coordinate 2,035 of JAUWBX010000080.1, read as the reverse complement.
CACATCCACCGGCACATCCGTTGCTCCATCAGCCGGATTTATAGCAGATACCGCTGTCACCATTATGTTGTCAATCGCCCACCACCAGTTATTGCCGGCGTCGAACAAACCGAACGTCAAAACCATGCTCCGGGCCCCTGGGGGATTGTCCAAATCGATAATGATAGTCTCATTAGTGGAGTTATCGTCCTTGAAGTATGCTCCAGCCTCAGACTCCCAGCGCAGGATCTCGGCCGCACTCCCACCGTTATACGAGACGGTGATGTTGCCCGTCATCGTGACTTCCGGACGCCAGCTCGAATCGAACTTGAGCTCAAGCGTACCGGCCTTAGAAGCGGAGAGGTCGATCGCAGGCGTACTGAAGTAGGCATTGTAGGAGCCGGACGCATGGGAACTATCATCCCACTCATCACAGTCGGCTACCGCTATGGTGCCTCGTCCCAACGCGAACTCCTCACGCCTTTGACCATCGGTGGCGATCCAGAACTCCTTCTCCGCGAAGGCCCAGCCGGCCCAATCGGTCACACCATCAGTGGCCGGGTCGCCGGCTCCGGGAACACCACTATCATCGACAATCCAACCGGGCGGCGGCGTCTCCGTCCAGACTCCTGGGGTGCCCGCGGACTCCTCCGGGCTCGGGCCCAAAGTCAAACCCTCGAAATCCTCTTCAAAGACTATGTAGGTCGTTTGGGTCTGGGCCACACCGCTCAAAGCTAAAACAAATACCAAAATAACAATTTTACTTTTCATTTCTCTATCTCCTTCAAAAAAAGTTAAAATAATTAGGGATTACGCTTTGGCCACACACCAAAACCCCGACTTATCGGGATTGTTTTCTAACAGAACAAGAAATAGAACTTGTACCATTCACCAAATTCACTACCTACCCAGGACGATTCTTTTACGACTTGGCACTACCTTTTTCCTCCTCTATTCGGAAAACTAAAAAATCTGCGCAATAGGTGCCGAATAATTCAAAAACTCCACCAACACTTACTTTATTTATACTATATTAGTAATCTTGCCGTCAAGTAAAAAATCAATGTTTTTTAAGAAAATTATACAGGCCTTTTCCAATAAGTTTGTGCAAAAGGGAGTTACATACCCAGCAGGCAGGATTCTATGTGCTACTGTGCTGTGTACTAATAAAATAGACTCATCGGCTCACTGTCCCGGCTGTGCCGACGATAAATTGTAACCCCTTTGCAGTCAAGCTGATAGGCTAATTTATAGGCCTTATCAACGGCGGCTACCGTGGCGTTTTCACTGAAATTTATGGTCTTACTGACTGCTGCGTCGCAGTGTTGCTGAAATGCCGCCTGCATACGAATATGCCATTGTGAGCTGATATCATAGGTGCTCTTAAAGGACCTGCGTATTTTAGGAGGGATTTGGACCATTTTTTGAATACTGCCGGTTTTGGCAATTTGCTTTTCCAGCTCTTTGTTGTAAAAGCCATGTTTTTCAGCTACCTGTTTGAAAATCGGATTTATCTGGAGCATTTTTGAGCCGTCTAAAATCCGCCGGACAAACACTAATGAATAAATCGGCTCAATGCTGCCGGAACAATCTGCGATGATACTTATCGTGCCGGTCGGAGCTACGCAGGTAATAGAAGCATTGCGGACCTTTTTCGCTCTTTGCGTACGCCAGATACTATGACTCCAATTTGGAAACGGGCCACGCAAATCGGCAAGCTCACTACTAGCTTTGCGGGCGTTTATGTTGATAAAGTTCATAAGCTCCGAGCCGAATTCGATACCCCGCTGTGAATCGTAAGGTATCCCATGCAGGAACAAGCAGTCCGCAAAGCCCATAACGCCTAAGCCGATTTTGCGATTGCCTTGCGCCAGGCGGACAGTATCTCTGACCGGATATTTACATACATCGATAATATTGTCCAGAAATCGTACCGCCAATTTAACGCTCGCAGCCAACCCCCGCCAGTCCATATCAGCTTTGCCATTGGTAAATGTTACGAATCCGGCAAGATTGATACTGCCGAGTGTGCAGGCCTCGTAAGGCAGCAATGGCT
>JAUWBX010000415.1 GCA_030609625.1 Phycisphaerae bacterium | reverse complement strand
TTGGGAGACTTGCGTGTATATTGATAAGCCAACGTGCTTATGGCAACATTCGGAAATTCCTCTTTAATATCATCGGCCACGGAATTGACGAAGCGCAGCATCAATCCCGCGGGGCTGTCTTCTTCTTTTTCGATAGCGGCGCATTTAGCGCATTGACAATTGCCGTGCCAATCGTTCTGTGAGACCGAGGCGATAGTGGCGGCCGGATTTTTTCGCAGATTTGCTTTGAGATTTTTAACCAGCTCCTTGCGCATTTCTTCATTTGTCAGGCACAGTTGAGCACGATTATGTGTGCGCTTGCCCTTGATTTCGCTGAACCATTCGGGATGGTCTTTGAAGTATTTTTTCGGAGGAATTAACGGGTAAAACGTGTGCACAAAACCCTGGTAGGTGTGTTTGCCGCCGCGTTTTTCATCCAGGCCAGGACGATGTCCGTTACACTTGTTTCGCACCGCCCAGTCTCCATCGAAGGCATCGAACCAGTACGGCTCGCGATATTCCAGCGCCGGCACATAACGGACATCTAATTTTTCTACTTTAAGCGTCGGCTTTTTGGATATAGTGCTTTCGGTCGAGGACCACCATCGGCAGCCGAGTTCGTCTTCGAGAAAAGTATAGACCGCATAGAGTGTCCCGCGTGGATGACCGCCGGCCAATATAAGGTCGTTCCCTACCGTGCGGATGATTATGCCATCGGCACCTAACCCATCGGTGGAAAAGTCAGCAGCGGCTGATTTAGCGGCTTTCGGCCCAACTAACAGACGGGGCCGTTTGGCGGCGGGGGGGTGGACTATGTCGAACTTCGCACCGGTTATCTGCTGCAGGAAGTCAGCTAATTCGGCGGCGGCGTGCTGTTCAGGTTCGGCAGCGTCCTCGGCGATAACTATGACGGCTTTGGCCACGCCGTTTTCCGCAATTGTCAAAGTATCATCTTTGACTGCTTCTTCACATCCAACGACAGACAACAGGACGATAAGAAGTAATGCAATTTTGTTTTTTTGCAACATCATTAAGTCTCCTTAAACTGAAATGTCCCTTCGATTCTATCACACAATAATCACTGATTTATTTATCCATCGGATATCAGGTTGCGTAGCTGTGCAGGCCGGGGAAGAGTCTCGAGAGGTTTACCCAGAGCAAAGTTACAATGATAACAACCATACCCGCAATCGCCCAGAAGCTGTTAATCCGCGGGTGCTTCTTGCCAAACATATAACGGAAATGGAAATACCCGACATAGACCAGCCACGATGCCAGCCCCCAGAGTTCTTTAGGGTCCCAGCCCCAGTAATCGCCCCAGGCCTTTTTGCCCCAGTAACTGCCGAGGACAAGCCCGAGCGTTAGCAGGGGAAAACCGACACAGATTATGCGATAAGTAGCCTGCTCAGGCCCTAACAGATTTTCGTTGGCGTCGGGGCCTTTGCCGGCTAATTGCGAAATGGCCTGGAAAGTCGCCTTTGCCATAAAGATATATGACAGCATATAGACGGCGACGTGGGGCGTAAAAAGCCAGCTTTGCAGGGCTGGGGGCAGTTGCTGCGGCTCGCCGTTGAAGACAAAGCCGGCAGGGAAAAGAACTATAGCGCCTATCAGCATATCGGTGCTATAACCACCTACCCGCAGGATTCGCCGGCAAAACAATAAAACTGGATAACAAATCATACCTAAGCACAGAAACACCTCAAAGAGATTCTGCAGCGGCACGTGGCGGACGTGATACCAGCGATAACCAAAAGAAAAAACAGCAATCGCAAAGCCGAACAGGTATAAGATGTGTCCGGTTTTTGCGCGGCGCAGCAGAGTTATTACAAACGCGCACAGATATGCGGCAATGGTCGCGTAAATCAATAAGCCCTGAATTGTGTATTTAATTTCCATTTATTTGTTTTTTAATTGCCCTTAACAAAACTGTTTGGTTGACACGCTTGTCATTCTGAGCGAAGCGAAGAATCTCATTGTTTTGAGCAGGATAAAAGACTCTTCGCTGCGCTCAGGGTGACAGTTTTGTTATACGTTTTTATTTTTATCGCAACTATATGCCTTAGCCACATATGCCAGAAGACACCGATGCAGAGCATCCAGTAGCCGGCATAGACCACAGCCAGACCCGTATTGGAAACGACCATAAGAACGGTATATTGGCCGGCCTCGGCGTCGTAAGAATGCTGGTAGAAATGGTATCCGCCGAAGCTAAGAGGGTGGTTTACTTCGATGTCCTTTTCAGCAGCTATCCTTTCGTCCTCAATGATTCGGAGCCGGCTTATATAATCACTAATAACTCTGCGATAGCTCAGCAGAAATTTGTCTTCAGTATGACTATGTCCGCCGAATCGCTCAAAGACGTATTTGGTAGTTACCTGGCCATCAGGGGATGTAATCTGGACCTCCAGCGCCGGATTAAAACCGGGCTGTGGGTCGTCGATAATTGTTCTGCTCCCCTCCTTGATTGTGATTTTGAAATTCTCGAACGTTCTTAGGATTTTTACCGTGCCGAGCTCCGGGCCTAAAGGAAATTCAGCACCGGTTTCAACAGGTATTTTCCAGCCTTGGCCATCTCTGGTTTGGACATACAGGTACGCCGGCTTGTAATATTCTATTTGGAAGTCCTTGAGCTCTACCGAGAATGGCAGCTCCTTTAGCTCCATTAGCTCCTTTATCTGCTTGTTGTCTTTTAAAATGACGCAGTTGTCCGAGTGACCCTCGTGGATTATCATTTGGCCTGTTGTAATCTTGTCGATGCCGAACAGTTTTTTCTGGAATTTATGTCCGGACTCTGAGGCCCACATAGACCCTGCGAGAATAAAGACACAGCCTAAGTGCATCAGCAGCAGGCCGGGCACGCGGACCAACCGACGAAACACCGCAAGGGCTGCAATCAGCATCATCAGAAAAGCCGACCAGTAAACCATCAATGGCAGGCGTTTAATAAAGCTCTGTGCCCGCGCGGCGCCGATAAATGCACCATATACAGACACAAAGAGCAATAGGATAATCAGCGCCAGCCCAATCCACATTACACCTCGTCTGAACTTATTCATCAGGTTACCTTTATGCCCGTCTATAAGCTGAAGTTTTGCAAAATTCTTGTTCAAACTCAACAGGGGTGATTATGGCCAAATGTATATTATTTGCAAGATTATTTACAGATGTACTCGTTCAGCCTGCTTCTTGTTCAGGGCAGTTTGGAGTTGATATTTGTTATCGTTGTGCTTAGAATTTATTACAATCTAAAAATATTTAGACCCCAAATTCATTTGGGGATTATCAGCTTTTCATAAGATAGATGAATAGGATAT
>JAUWBX010000234.1 GCA_030609625.1 Phycisphaerae bacterium | reverse complement strand
CAGCAAAGACATCGTTGAAAATTCGCTCAATACGTTTCGTTTCGTGTGCCGTGAGCTCAGCGAACTCGCCCTTACGTGCACGATTTGACAGGCGACCCTTATTCTGCCTGAGAAAGCGGAAAAGAAGATCTACGATGCGATCGGGCATATCCACAATGTTCCCCACACGTTCACTAAACTCATCATACCGCCTGAGGAATTCTGTTTCACTTGGCAGGTCTTCCTCTATGGTTTTTTGCACGCAGGCGTAAAGGAATTCGGCATGCGGTGTTGCGTCAAAGAAACGGTAAAAGTCGGCTGTGTTGTTCAGGACAATGACGTTTCCGTCCTCAGTAGGCTTCCACTTGATCACCGGCAAAAGCCGCCGCGAATAGTCCTCCAGAATGCGACGGTATTCGTCGATTCGCTCCAGAATGGCGGCTGACACCGGGAACACCACGCCGGGCGGGTTTATCCCTCTTTGGGCAAGAACATGATGGATGAGGTAGCGGTGAATGCGGCCGTTTCCGTCCTCAAAAGGATGGATGTAAATGAAACCGAAGGCCAAAACCGCGGCAGCGAAGACGGCGTCGAGCTTTTGCGACGGTCCCCGGTCGAAGGCAACCATGCCGTCGATGAGAGAAGCAAGATCGTCCGTCCGTCCGCCGATATGGTCGGGCAACGGCATGCGTGTCTGGCGATCATGTTCCCCCACAAATCCCCCTTCCCGCCGAAGCCCTGGCCGCACAAAGCGGGCATCACCAATAACAATTCTTTGCAACCGTAAGAGCTCTTTGAGGTTGATCGGCCGGCGACCTGCCTCCCCGATGGCTCGGCCCCATCGTTGTATACGGCTCTGGGGCGCACGTTCGCCTTCAATGGCGTAGCTCGATTTCGAGTCCTTTAGGAGCAGGAAGGCTGCCGTGCGCGCCAACAAGTCTCGGGGTACATTGGCCACTACCGCCCGAGCCCGCGCGGGAAAATTCATTTCGATGAATTCATCGAGCCTTTTCGTGCGGAAGATCAAGGGACAGAATGCCGGCGTGCCCGGAAGGTTGTTCCTTACGCGGTGGCGCGGGGAGTTCTCCCCTTCGATTGCCCATTGCTTGTAGGGATCGACAGCAGGCACATATGTTCCTTTCCCGGCATCGGGCAAATCCAGTTGCTTGCCCGTAAGCCACTCATAGAGGAACCAGATGCGTCGTGCATAACGACCCGTGGGTTTGGCGCGCACCAGGGCTGCTATTTCGCCCGGTCCGGCCGCAGTAAAGAGACGCTTGAGCACGGCAAGGTCCAGCCCCTCGTATTTGAGGGCAAAGGTAAGGTGGCCTTCTACGCTCGCCTTCGGCGCATGGCGTGGCGTCAAGATGCGCCACCCCGCATCCTCGTAAACCTTGTGACGTTCTCCTGTGGCAGAGAGGGTGCGCGGCAACGGAACCGACAAATTATAGGCGCCAATCAGGGCCGAATATCCGGCCGGCGTTGCCCTTTCAGGCAGACGCCTTTCATGAAAAACCGTAACTGCCCCTGAAAAACGATGCTGAGTTTCAGAATCCATGAAAAACGATTATATATTATGAAAAAGCATAACGCAAGAGGGTTGTTGCATGAAAAACAATGCTGCCCAGTACTTTTTTATTTGCATTTTTTCAAGAGTTCGAAGTAGCGCTTCCGAGTCATTTTAGCTGTTCGCATATTGGAATGAATTATGTCTTGGTCAACTTTTCTATAAGTGGGAATAACAACGGGCCTCAAAATCCCCTTTTTGACGTAACATCTGTGATCGCCTTGTTGTCGATCGAAAACAAAACCGTGTTTCTTGAAAATGCATTCAAGGACTTTCCAGTAAACTGGCGTTATACGTGGCATTCAAGACGATCGGGTTGGTTTACAAGAAATGGGATAGGAACATCAATAAAATTATCAGCGTCCAAAGGCTCCTCTGGTGGGTGATAGGCGTGCTGCAAATGGGCGGGTTTGAAGCCGGATTCTTTGAGAACATTATCCAATGTTCCTCGTTCAAAACAAGAAATAAAAAACAGGGTCAAAGCTTCAGCTAAGTTATTCTTGGCCTGTTTTTCTGTCTCCCCTTGAGAAAAAATATCGAGAATAGGACACGAAGCAACAAACCATTTTGGACGTTTTGTGACCTTGACAGGTAACTTTATACTAAATTGAACAGTTATTTTCATGCTAGTTTTTTCTTTCAAGGAAATATCTTAAGAGGGATAAAATAATTACTTGAAATTACAGATAAACGATTTTGTCTTTACTTTTTCTTTTTTTAAAAGGTTTCATTTATATATATCGGATTTTTTTATAAAAAAGTCAATCACAAGATATTGTGGTTCAGATTATTTGAGACACTAAAGATATTATTATGAAAAGAACGCCCGCTAACATGGAAGACGCAATTTTTCGTGATATGGTAGAATCCTCCTGCGACAAGTAAGAAACTGTATTCGGGGCTTGAGATTAAAACAATCCGCAGATTACGCAGATTACGCAGATATTGAGGTAAATATTCGGCGAATTCGAAAAAGATGATACTTATTATCACGAATGCGTCCGAAGTAATATAATAGTAGCAGTTTACGCCCAAGGTAACGACCAAAAAGCCGGGGGAGTGTGAACGATTATCCTCACATGGATAAGTGTCTTGGCTCAAGTTGTCAGGGATTTGTTGAGCATTATTGCAATTACTGATAGATATAGATTTGGATAAATATTGGTACGTTCGTATCATTTTCGGTCATCAGACCCAAGTCGAGAAAATGGAGGACTAGGCGTGAGCATATTATCAGCTTGTGAACCACGGCAGGATATTATCACCGGATCTTTTAATCCGGAGATATTCACGGCCTCACTCAGCGAGGTTATGCTCCATTACCGGGAAGGGTCGGCAGGCGTGCATTCGATATATACCGACGCTTCCCAATTTTTCAGCGAGGCAACCTACCCTACAGATGGGCTGAAAATGGTCCTCGCCGAGGTCTTCGGCCGGCTCGCCGGTGACAATTCTGTTCCGGCCATTCACCGGCTTGAAACAGCCTTTGGCGGCGGCAAGACCCACACCCTCATTTCTTGTACCCATATTGCTTTCAAAGGTGTGGATCTCGCCGGCGTAACAGCCGGGATCATTGACGGCAGCTTGCTGCCGGCGCCGGGTGAGGTGACGGTTGTCGGTGTGGCAGGTGATGAGATCCCGGTACACAGGCCCCAAGGAGCAGCCCTGGTCCCATATACACTGTGGGGCGAAATTGCCTATCAGATTGGCGGCAAGGAGCTTTACAAACAGATTGAGGCGGAAGTAACATCCCATGCCGCACCCGGCAGGATATATTTTGATACAGTGCTGAAGGGCAGGAAGGTCTTAATCATGCTCGACGAACTGGCCCAGTATGCTGCCCGCCTGAGTGCAGCACGAGGGGACGGTGCCGACCAACTAGCTGCCTTCATGATGGCACTCCATGGCTATGCCCGCACCAATCCCGGCATCTCCATTGTCCTGACCTTGGCCGGCACTGCCGACGCCTTTGCCAACCAGACAGACCGGCTGGCATCTCTCCTGTCATCCGTTACCGGCAGTGAGATGAGCAAGGATGCCGCGCTCGGCATAGGCCAACAGGCCATCAGGGGGGTCTCCAGCGTGGTTGCCAGGGATGCCACAGCAATGGTGCCGGTTCAGGCTGCCGAGATCTCCAGGGTGCTTAGCAAGCGGCTGTTCACGCGGATCGACTCAACGGCTGCCCGGCAGACTGCGCAGGAATACGCCGAGCTATACGCCAAGAGCGCCTCCATGCTTCCCGGCCAGGCCACCAGGGATGAATACAAGGAACAAATGGCCGCCCACTATCCCTTTCATCCTACCTTGATCGATTTCCTCAATAACAAGCTTGCCGCCTCCGAAGATTTTCAGGGGACCCGCGGCGTCCTCCGCGTGCTGGCCCTGGCCGTGAGAACCATCTGGAAACGGCAGGCAGACATTCCGATGATCCATGCCTGCCACCTCGATCTACGGGATGCCCGTATAGTCAGCGAGTTGATCAACCGCACCGGCAGCGGCGAACTGTTGCCTGTGCTCAATGCCGACATCGGCGGTGTGGACACCGAGAGCATCGAAGGCGGTAAAAGCAACGCAGAACTGGCAGACCTGCGCAATCCGCACCCTGACGGCTGGCCCATGTATGAGTATACCTGGAAGACCATCTTTCTTCACAGCCTTGTCGGCCAGGATCAGGGTGTGAGTTCCAACCTGTTTGGTCTTACCCAACAGGATGCCCTGTTTGATGTCTCTTTTCCCGGCCTGACTCCTTCGCAGGTTGGAGAGGCTCTCAAGGAGACAAAAAACAGCGCCTTTTACCTGCGTTTTAACCAGGGCCGGTTCTATGCCACCCCTGGCCCTTCGATGAATATCGCCCTGGCAAGAATTAGCCGTTCCCTCACTCTCGTTGATATTGATCAGACCCTTGATGTCACAGCCCGCAAGGTGGTCAGCCAGGACGTCCAGACATTCAACGTGGTCCACGATGTTGCCGTGCCGGAGCACATTCCGGACAAAAAGGGCAAGCCCACGCTGGCGCTGATTTCTCTCAATGCAGGGCATATCGATGTCACGGAATGTGTTACCACGGCCGGGCCCAACACCCCCAGGATCGAACAGAACCTGGTCTTTCTTCTTGTCCCGGATACAGTTGCCGCCAGGCATGAAAGCGGCAGCATACCCCTGTTTAACGAAAAGGCGAACCTGATTGAACAGGCGCGGAGCCGGCTCCGCGAGCTTGGCCGCACAGTGCTCGCCATGAAGAAACTGAACCAGAACCCTGATGCATACGGCATCAACCCGCGCAAACTCGAGGAGGACAATTTCCGCCAGCGTTTCAGCGAGCGGGAAAAGGCGCTGGAGACCGCCGTCACCCAGAGCTACAAGTCGCTCTGGTTCCCCTCGGCCACAGGTCAGATTGTCCGCAAGGAGATCCGCACCGCAGGCGGC
>JAUWBX010000050.1 GCA_030609625.1 Phycisphaerae bacterium | reverse complement strand
ACCTTGTTGGCCCCGTCCACCACTGTAATCCTGGTGCCCGGGTTCTCAGCAAGCCAATTGTCCACGACAGTCTGCGGCTCATGTGTAGGTCGCAGATGTGCCGCCTCGATAAGCTCATCAGGTATTTCCGAAAATACCCATATTCGCCGCAACCGCTGTATCATCTGGGCAAATTTATACGGCTTGTGACTGAACAGTTTGTATTCATTTTCAACTGATTTAAGTATCTCGTCAATTGGGGCGGTCAGGCGATTATAAAAATTCTCCATCGTCCGCTCGGCACCAATGCCATCCGGGCATGCCGACAGAAACAATACTTCACCGCCATTTTTGACAGCGTTTTTTGTCAGCTCAAGGGCCCTTTGAGCGGTGTAAAGGTCTATATCGTTAGGCAGTCCTCCAGGCGAGACGATAAGATACTCAACCGGCCTTACCCTATGCGTATTCATCTTGTCAGCTACGCTGAAGGCCATCCCGCTAACCTCATCCGCACGCCCAAATCGTACCCACTGAATCCTTCCCAAGGCGCTCATCGTCACCAGCGCATAGACCGACCGACCCCTTATAATCAGTCCCATCCCCTCGAGCTGGTCCTCCGCAAGCGGGTTACTCTTTTTGCTTTCGTTACTATGCCATGGATGAAACCCGAATGTGGATTCCTCGTCAAGCGCCAGACTGTGATTTTGCTCAGCCGTTCTGAACGCGCATATCCCCGGCACAAAGTTCTTTATCGGATTCGAATACCCCGCAAAATAGTGGCACTTTATATCAGACAGCACTAAGAAAATCTCGGCACCATCTGCTTTAGCATTAAACATCACTTCCGTACCGCGAGACGTTTGGCCTGCGTGTATGAATCTGTCCTTCTGACAATCGTGAACGTGAATTTCAAAATCACAAAGGCCCGCTATAGTGGCGGCTGTTTCTATTTGTCCCCTGATTCTGTTGTTCTCGGCGGTCTTGGCATTATGCGTCCCCGTGCATATTAGAAACCGGACCAGCGAACTGCCACGTAATGCAGGGAAAAGTTCTCCAAATATGTCATCGAACGGCATATCACGCGTACCATCCGTGAGCAGCACGCAAAGACACTTGCCGGCAGCTTCTTTCGCAAAATCGTCCTTCTCCCGGTACGCCAGGGCTTGGCTTAGAAGCGTTGTATTGTCCGCGTTTTGCTCACCTGTACCCGCGTTTTCTGTGCGGGCAGCACAGGTGCGGGCACTCTGCCACGGACGTATTATATCGCCGGCATTTTCCTGCGGGATTTGCAGCGTTACAACGCCTTTGCCGTAGTGAAGAGCGACCTTCATAATATACCGTCTTTTCCGGAATTTTCACATCCACCTGTACCTGCGTCTCCTGTGCGGGTAGCACAGGTGCAGGCAGCTCACAAATCGAATATCTTGCCAGGGTTTAGAATATTGTTTGGGTCCATTGCTCTTTTAATCGTCCGCAGCATATCGATATAATTTTCAGACACCACATATGGCAGAGAATTCTTCCTTTTATGCCCTATGCCATGTTCACCGGAAATCCGCCCCCCAAGCTCAGCGGTCAACTGATATAATTCGCTCTGGATACCATTTAGAATCTGTCTCCATTTTTCATCGGACCACTCGGGCCTGGAGATGATGCGCGTATGGATATTGCCGTCAGCGGCGTGGCCATAAGCAGGTATCATAACATCGAATTTCTCTGCGATTTCTCCCATCAAGGCAACCATCGTTCCAACCGAAGCTGGTGGAACGACAATATCCTCAGCACCCTGTCTGCTGCTGAAGGCATTGAATGCTTCTGCCATATTCCTGCGAATATTCCATATACGCTCACTGGTCGTAGTGTTGTCGGCTATATATACTTCGATAGCGCCATTATCAAGGCAAAACTCACCGATAGCCTCGTAGTCTCGCTCCACTTGTTGCTCCTCGGCGCCATCAATAGTAATAAGCAGCATTGCCCCTGCCTGTTTGTATGGAATCGTTTCGTTTAGATAGTCACAAGCTCCCTTAACGGCGCAGTTGTTCATAAACTCGATAGAAGCCGGTACTATGCCCACGGTAGTCATTATCTTTGATACTATTGACATCGCCTCTTCGGAATTCTTAAAAAGACACAACAGGTCAACCTCAGCTTTGGTTGAAGGCAGCAGTTTGAGAGTAATCTTTGTGAAAAAGCCCAGCGTACCCTCTGAGCCTACCATAAGGCCAATCATATTATATCCGCTAACGTCTTTAATAAGCTTTCCGCCAAGTTGCACTATTTCACCTGTTGGAGTTACAACCTCGAGCCCGAGGACATAACGGCTCGTCACTCCATATTTGATTGCCTTTGCCCCGCCTGCGTTTTCAGCGACATTACCGCCGATATAACAAGTCTCAAGACTCATCGGATAACCAGCGTAAAACAGGCCACAGTCTTTAATATACTCATTGATCTCGCTTGTAATGACTCCAGGCTCTACGACTATCATCATATTCTCGCGGTCCAATTCGATGATTTTATTCATGCGGTCAATCGCCAACACTATTCCGCCATATATCGGCACCGCTCCGCCGGACAAGCCTGAACCGGCACCTCGCGGCGTAACAGGAATCATCTCACGGTTAGCCAATTTCATAATAGCTGCAACTTCCGCAGCGTTTTCCGGCCTAACCACGACCTCCGGCATATGAGCATACTCCCTGCCGGATATCTCATCGTGAGAATATGGCTCAAGTTTTTCGGCGTCATCGAAAATAACATACTTGGCGCCAACAATTCCCTTAAGCTGGTCAGCTATTTTCGGCGTTACCGGGTTATATTTTTTGTCATCTGTCATTATTAATCGTCTGCTTTATATGCTCAGTTAAAACCGGCAAGACTTCAAAAAGGTCACCTACTATCCCGAAGTCGGCTACTTTGAAGATTTGAGCATTAGGGTCACGGTTGACAGCCACAATAATCTCTGCTGTCTGCATACCTGCCAGGTGCTGAATCGCACCGGAAACTCCTATACCGATATAAAGTTTTGGGCTGATAGTTTGGCCGCTAAGCCCCACTTGATGAGGGTAGCTCAACCATCCTCGGTCTATTACATCTCGGCTCGCACCCAGGGCCGCACCAAGACTATCTGCCAGCTCACGAACAAGAGGTATATTCTCAGCCCTTTTAATACCCCTGCCAACAACAACAACGATATCTGCTTCACCAAGACTCTGTTCTTCTTCATTCGCGATGAAATCCATTCTAACAATACGGCTGTTAAGACTTTCTTTAGATGCGACAAGACGAATTATTTTACCCTTTCTGTTCCGCTGTCTTGGTGCCGGTTTGGTTGAGCGGGGCCGGACCGTTGACATCTGGGGACGAAATTTAGGCGTCTTAATTGTCGCCATTATATTGCCCCCGATAGCCGGTCGAGTCTGAAGAAGATTATTCGTTTCTTTTTCTATGTCAAGTCCCGTGCAGTCGGCTGTCAGACCCGCGTGCGCCTTTACCGCAACATAAGGCATTAGTGTCCTGCCTGTTGACGTCGCACCTGCAATAATTATTTCCGGCCGATACTGCCCGATTAGCTTCAACATACAAGCTGCGTACGGCTCAACAAGAAAATGTTCCAGCTCCGCTGCCTCCATCGCTATAACCTCATCGGCGCCGCGTTCTATAAGCTCTTCAAGGTCATTCGTCTTTATGCTATGACCAAAAATCACGGCAGAGAGCTTACAGTTGCGTTTCTCCGCCAGCTCAAGGCCCCGACTGAGTAACTCGTGCGAAATCCTCTGAACGCGCCCATCCTTTTGCTCAGCCAATATCCAAACGCCGTTGTACTGTTTGGAATTTGGAATTTGAAATTTGGAATTTGAAATTATCGCAGCTCCTTATGTTGAAAAAAACCTACCTACACCTGTGCTACCTGCACAGGAGACGCAGGTACAGGTGGGCAAGTTTATCAACCGCTTCCTTTATTGACTCATCATCCTTTGCCAAAACTTTCTCGCATTGCCTTGTAACCTTTGGCCTGAATATCTTTACCACACGGGTAGGAGAGCCATTTACTCCGACCTTGCTCAAATCGACATCCAAATCATCCCTGCCCCAGACCGGAATTTCTGTTCTTTTAGCCCGTTGCTTACCCCTCAAAGTGGGTAAGCGGGGAATGCTTACCTCTTTGACAACCGTTATGACGCAGGGTAAAGAACAAGACAGGGCCTCGTACCCATCTTCTATAAGCCGCTCTACCCGTAGGGTGGTTCCCCAATCTGAAATTTGAGATTTGAAATTTGGAATTTGAATCTTGCTTACATACGAAGCCACGGGCAAATCCAAAAATGAGGCAATACCCGGCCCTACTTGTCCGGTGTCACCATCGGTGGCGCGCTCACCGCAAATCACTAAGGAGAAATCTCCAATCCGCTTGATTGCCTCGGCCAATATGTAACTCGTTGCCCACGTATCAGACCCTGCAAAAGCCGAATCACTAATAAGAATCCCGGAGTCGAACCCCATTGCTATCGCTTCTCTCAGCGCGGTTATCGCCTTAGACGGCCCCATCGATATACCAATAACCTCACCGCCATGTTTTTCACGCAACCGAAGGGCTGTTTCAATAGCATAAAGGTCCAGAGGATTAATAATCGCCTCGACACCTTCTCGAATAACCGTGCCTGTTTTCTCATCCATTTTCACGGATTTGGTTTCAGGCACTTGTTTTATAGCAACAATAATACGCATTTACCAACTCTCTCTAATCTGGACACATTGTTAAAGCTGCAAATGTATTATAGTCTTTGCAGGAATTAGTGACAATGATTTATCCTCGCTGGCCTGCCCCGCACTTATTGAGTGCTAACTCACGTCTAATTAGTGCGGGGTCATTCCGACCGATTCCCCAATTCTCTAATCTCTAATTCTCTAATTCTCTAAAATTATCTTTGACTTTTACCGCCTTTTACCCTATTTTATCTAACTAAATACGGAAACACCAAGGGGCGGAATACTGCTTTGAATCGTACGTTTGTCATTCCTGCCCTGAGCCTTGTCGAATGAGCCGAAGGGAGATACGAGATACGAAAGTGTTTGACGGGAATTGCGGTTTTGGGTATTGTATAGACTAAGATTTGGATTGTGTACTTGCGGAGTTGGAGGCAGACAACCGTGCCGTTAATATGGGGTAAAAGTAAAAAAACAAAGGTTTTGGAAGTGGAAAGGTTGAACGATGGCCGAACAAGAAAAGTCGATAAAACGAAAAAAAAGTAGGGGAAAAAGAAAGAGTAAAAAACGAGCGCAAGCGGGACGTCCTTCAAAGAGGCCAGTTCCATCACTCACGTTTAAGGATGTTCTTTCATACGCTGAAGCCATTCAGGAACTGGGAGTTGGGTACAAGGTAAAGCGTGATGACGTTTTCAAAAGATTAGGAAAGTCTCCTAAGTCAGGTAGTAGCAACAAGCTAACCACACAATCAAATTTTTATCGTCTTACAACTGGTAGTTATGTTGCAGAATATGTTGAATTAACTGAAGGAGGGAAATCAGCAACTAGTCCAGATGTATCTGAAGACGTAAGACAGAAAGCCCAGTTTGCTCTCGCTGTTGTTGGTATTAAACCGTTTAAAAATCTATATGACCAGTTTAAAGATAGTAGGCTGCCGCACCAATCTGTTCTACGAAACTTTCTTAAGGAGAAACGAGTAGCTGAAAAATATCTTAATGAAGCGGTAGACACATTTATATTGAATGCAAGATTTCTTGATTTAATCCAGACGGAATTAGGGGTAGAGAGGCTCTTATCTTTTGGAGCAAGATGGGAAGGTGTTCCAGAAAAAAATGGGGCATATGAAAAAGATGCTGGGAGGATATTAACTGAGCCATCAGAGACAGTGATTACAAGGGAGGCTGTTACTCCTTGGTCGAAGATATGTTTCTATGTCTCGCCAATTGGCGAAGAGGGAAGCGAGCAGAGAAAACACGCGGATTTCTTCCTTCACTACATTGTTGAACCTGCAATGGAGGGCTTTGATCTAAAAATCATTAGAGCTGATGCCATTGGGAAAGCAGGAATGATAACAGCGCAAATAATCGAACATTTAGTGAAAGCAAGATTAGCTATTGCGGATTTGTCCTTTCATAATCCGAATGTATTTTATGAATTATCCCTTCGGCACGTGTGTCGTTTGCCTACAGTGCAAATTATTAGAAAAAGAGACAAAATCCCTTTTGATTTAGATCAATTTCGCACAATTAGGATAAATACAGATGAGATGTATGAATTAGTGCCCAAATTAGAAGAATATAAGTCAGAAATCGCAAATCAAGTGCGTAAAGTGTTAGAAGATCCAGAGGAAGTTGATAATCCAATAACAACATTTTGCCCTGAATTATCGGTAAAATTACCGCCTAATGAAAAAACGACAAAAAAGTAGAATGGGGGTGTACATAGAGAGGGGCACTAGTTTTTTCAAAGGCAAATTATTGTAGGGAATAATATATGGGTAAAGGCGAGCAAAAAGGAGTTGGTATGTATAAACTAACTAGGGACAGTCACCGACTTCAAATATGTTGATATTAGAATAATGGCAGCATATAATTCGCTCAAGAACGGTCTATTTTCGAAGAATGGCAGACCAAACGGGTAGTTTAATAAGCCAAGGTGCGTTGGTAGTGAAAAGTTTTATCCAAAAAATTGGGTCACTTATTAGAAGTTTGGTGCATTTAGATATTGTACATTTCTTAGAGCCAAAAAAACTTTGCGTGGAAGATTACTGGCTTTGTGGACTAGTGAGAACTGAGGAAAAACATATAGATACAACTGAACTTGTAAAGCCGGAAGGACAACGCCCCGCAGCTTTGGATTTCGCTGCTGTGCAACTTGGCGAAGCATGGGCAACGCTGGGGGATGAAAGGCGAAGCCGAGTTGTTATTCCCATCTGGTGCTTCGATGGCCTCAGCCCATTTATATCGGGGGTTAAGAGCTTTTTGGTGGCCGACCTGCCTATCACTCTCAGTCGTCAAATATCATCGCTATGTTTGGAAAACCCCGTAGAAATAAAAACAGCCGTTGGTAAAGATAGAGAGGATGCCCTGACTTACACCGTTGTTGATGTAAGTTCTTCTCGGATAGTTATCATAGGAAACGTGCGAGAAGTCTTGGTTTATCTCCATACTTTAGGTTCAAGGCTCAGCTTTGCCGAAGAGGATCCCCGCGAGATTTCTGGGCGGGTTCGGCAAATGTTGAGTTCTGGATACATTGAGCCGCTAGGAACAAATTTGCTTATTGGGGGGTTTGGGGCAATATTTGGTTTCGAGTGTGCCTTTTTAGGTCAGAAGCTTTTGTCGATAGGTGATGGTGGATTTTGGGAAGCCTTTGCATCAATCGTAGCAATGCTAGCGATTGTAGCCTTCTTGGTACAGGAAGCCTTGGAGAACCGGATTGTCGCATTTGCAGCAAAATGGAATGTGAAGGTTAAATTATTCACATGGATTCTTTTCTTGGGTCTTATAATAAGTGTGCCATGCTTGATATTTGGCTCGGTGGGGGAACGGATATTGCTTCTATATTTCCGGTTGCTTTCTATCGGTGTGATCTTATCTTGTGGAGTTGCTAATTTGGGGCAAATATTCTTTCAAAGGGGACTGAGGAAGAAAACCGTTCTAATTTTATGGGCTACGTTAGCCTTCTTTATTGGTAGTTTGCCGTTGTTGGATTTGATTCAAAGCAGATGGCAATAAAGATTCAAGCAATAGGTCGGACAAGTGACTCTTCGACACTGCTCCCTTCGGTTTCACTCAGGGCAGGCAGAATGACCCAAAAAAGTGTTTTTTCGCCGTTTTCTTTTTGACTATTGTTTGAAAATATGTTATAATACGCCTATGTTAGCCAGCTGGCTAATATAAACCGCCAGTAGGCGATAGATATAGCGGAGAACCGCACGAATCGTCCCGCATCTCACTTGATAAATCAGTGTTAATCTGCGGTTAAATATTATTGAACTATCAGTGTTAATTCGTGTTAATTCGTGGTTTAAAATATTAGTGAAAAATCAACCAAAAACGCTGATACCTAAAAGCAAAAATTAAATTTTTCAAAAATTTTTTAACTGCTTCGCTGACATCGAGTTACGAGAATCCCGAATCAAGAATCGAGGACTTTTTTCGTATCAAATACGCAGCTATGTCTAATTATAGAGGGAGTGTTTTTTTACTCCCTGAGTTTACCCCCGGTGTGTGCTTACTTGCTTTTCTGCCGGGGGCAAAAAGCAGCCAAATACTAAGAGCTTATCCGAATAACCGGGGCCAATTAACCAAATTAACCAATGAACCACCACAACCATCCAGAATCCAGCATCGAGAATCGAGAATCCCGCTTCTGTCCTCCAACTTTAGCTCACT
>JAUWBX010000091.1 GCA_030609625.1 Phycisphaerae bacterium | reverse complement strand
CATCAATGGCTATCCGGCAGTTTCTTGTCGGCAAGACCTTTAATGACTATAACACTGACCGTCTTCTGCGTGGCGCTGTCGAACGCCACATTGAGATTATCGGTGAAGCCGCCCGAAACGTCTCCGCTGACTTCCAATCCAGGCATCCCCAGATTCCGTGGTTCAAGATTATCGCCCAGCGTCACGTCCTTGCACATGAATACGGTGAGGTTAAACACGAACGCATCTGGTCAGTTGCGACAGTTCATATCTCAGAGCTTATCAAGCTCCTCAAGCCCCTAATACCTGAACCTCCTGAACAAGACGCCTAATCACACACTTCGGAAATTACATCCTGTCTCGGGAAAAATCTGGAGAGAGATAGTTACTTACCCAGTTCGGTCTCGAAGTTCCGCTGAGACCGACGCAGTAATTCGTTGATGTCGTTCGGGATGATGTAGAGCTTGCCCTAAATCTTTTTGGTCTGATGTGGGTCAAGGCCGCCGATGCGTGGGTCGGCGTGGGTATCAAATGCGTATGTTATTCACTTGAGCCATTCGTAAAGCTCGTAGTGGTGCTTGTTCATACCCAGTTTTTCATATATTTTTTGTGCCGACTTGTTTTGCTTGTCCACGTAAAGACGTATCCCTGCCAGCTCCGGCGACTGCTCCACCTGCTTTTCCAAATTCAAGTACAGCTTTTTGAACACCCCTTGTCCGCGCGCCTCGGGAATGACATAAAGTGAATGTATCCACAGCACCGTTGCGTTCCGCCAGTCGCTCCATTCCGGTATTGCCAAAAGCACTCCCAGGACCTTGGCTTTTTCCTCCGCAATCCAATAGGTCCCTCTTGCCGGCTCCTTGAAAACGCCGCGTACTCCCTTGCTCACCACGGTTTTATCCAGACCAAGACCCTCCGTCTCCTGTGCCATTCGCACTTGCAGCTCGACGATATTCTCCGAATCACTCAACTTTCCTTTGCGAATCTCGATCATCCCGGCGTGCCTATTATCTGCCAATAATTACCCGCTCCCCTATATTGCTCTCACAGAACACTTACTCTCACAGAACACTTAGAAGGTGTCTAAATACGTATCTATTTCCCAGTTCGTAACCTGTTTTTTGAACTCGTCGCATTCTTTTGTCTTTACGTCAATGTATCTTTCAAACAAGTGCTCTCCGAGAACC
Source organism: Phycisphaerae bacterium (assembly GCA_030609625.1). Classification (GTDB taxonomy): domain Bacteria; phylum Planctomycetota; class Phycisphaerae; order Sedimentisphaerales; family Anaerobacaceae; genus NIOZ-UU13. The sequence goes on along the minus strand of JAUWBX010000091.1, from coordinate 6,059 downwards.
TCCTGCAAAACTTTGTTTCCTTTCAACGCATCCAGAGCCTCCTGTAATGACGTCGGCAAAAGGTCAATGTTTTTCTGGAGCAGGCTTTCGCCGTCAAGCTGATAAATATTTTCCTCGACCGGCTCAGGCGGCTGTAAGTTGTTTTTAATTCCGTCCATGCCCGCTCTTAGCATAACAGCAAATGCCAGATATGGATTGCAGGCAGGGTCCGGACATCTTAGCTCGATGCGAGCGGCTTCGCTTTTGGCCTTGAACCACTTCGGTATTCTCAAAAGAGCTGAACGGTTCATAGCTGCCCAGGTAACATATACAGGCGCCTCGAATCCGGAAACCAGCCTCTTATAGGAGTTGACGGTAGGACAAAGAATAGCGCACATTGCGTTAATATGCTTTATCTGGCCTGCAATAAAACTAAAAGCGATTTTCGACAAATTGTATTTATGCTCCTTGTCGTAAAAGGCATTCGTTTTTGACTTAGTGTCAAACAGACTTTGATGAACGTGCATTCCGGAGCCGGGCTTGCCCATCGTCGGCTTCGGCATAAAGGTCGCGTGCAAATTGTGCATCTGAGCGATTTTCTTTGCGGTGTATTTCAGTGTGAGTACCTTGTCGGCCACATCCAGACATTGTCCGTAATTGAAATCTATTTCGTATTGGCCGTAGCCGACCTCGTGATGAGAGGTTTCAACCTTAATCCCAAAATTCTCAAGTGCCGCTATTATCTTTTTTATGGCCTTGTATCCTTCATGAGAAGAGAGGTCGAAATAGCCGCCATAGTCTATGGGCGAGGTCCTGTTTTGGCCGTCGGCTTTGAACAAATAGAATTCCGGCTCAGGTCCGACGTTATATTCAAAACCTTCTTTTGCAACTTCGGCGGCTGCCTGTTTGAGAATAAATCTGGGGTCTCCTTCGAAGGGATTGCCGTCTGCGCGGTAGATATCACATATCAGCCTTGCGGTTTTGCCGTCTTCGGTCAGCCAGGGCACAACGGCGTAAGTTGCCATGTCCGGCTTCAAGAACAGGTCGCTTTCCTGTATTCGGGCAAAGCCTTCCACCGAAGAGCCGTCGAACCAGACGCCGTTGCGAGATGCATCCTCTAATTCTTCGACCGGTATGATGAGCTCCTTTATAACGCCTAATAAATCGGTAAATTGCAGGGTGATAAATTTTATATCGTCTTTTTCTACCTGTTTCAAAACCTTCTGAACTTCCATTTGGATTCCTTTCTCCTGTGTCGGATTGCCGGTGCCGTAATCTGCGTTAATCTGTTTCAATCTGTGCAATCTGTGTTTTCGTATTTCGTACCGAGTTATTCTGGCCTTTATGCCGAAAACTGCAAGGTAAATTTCAAAAACGCAGGTTTTTTGGGTTAATCAAGGAACATAATCAGAGACAAAATCAAGATAACCCCTCGCGCCTGGTTTTAAGATGGAGTGCCTGTGAACGGATTCAAGAACAGTTCGCAGCCCATCCCGCCATATATCATCCGGGATATCGGAACGAAGCATGCGGATGTTCTCCAGGCTCTCATTCAACGATTGAGCGCGGCTATCCTCCGGTTCGGCATCAAGAATGGCTGCTATCAAGACATCGGCAACGATGCGGTCATCGATACTCCGCTCGCTGCGATATCCCGAAACGAAAACGAACTCGATGTTTTGGAGTACATCAAGGTGGTCTCTGGCCATGCGTTTCATCGACTTTCGGGGCCTTAGTGTTGCACCGAACTTTTTTTGTAAGGCTCGTTTTCGCTTCAATCGCTTTACCTTTGACATACGAAGACTCCTTTCAGTCAACCGTTATCATTCCGAACGATATCAAGCTTAATCTTTTTGATTTTTTGGCCTTTTGTGGGTTATAGTTGGGATTCGGTGTTAGCATCTGGGCGTTTACTTTGTTTCGCCAGTTTGTCAGCAGCTCTCTTAGTTCGCTGGTCTTTTTCGGCATTTTTTTAGCTAAGTTGTTTTGCTCGCCGATGTCCTGTTTTAAATTGTAAAGCTCGAATTTGTTGCCGGGGCCGCAAATAGTTTCGTCAAACCATTCGAGCAGTTTATAATCGCCTTTGCGAACAGCTCCGCAGGGGCCGATACTGCTGCTGTGATAATGCGGATAGTGCCAGTAAATGGCCTGGCGGTTGAGGGCGCCGCTTTGCCTCAGAAGCGGCAGCAAGCTTACCCCGTCAACCCCGTTAGAAATATTGTTTTTCTCTTGCTTTTTCGGGGTTCCCGAATTTCTAACGGGGTCAATTGGCTTTTTCACCTTGTTCTCTAAGCCGAGGGTTCTTAGAAAGGTCGGGAAGAAATCTACACTGATGACAGGCTCGCTGCAAATGCTGCCCGGCTTTACCACCCCCGGCCAACGCACAATTAGAGGTTCCCTTATGCCGCCTTCATACAAATTCGCTTTGCCGCTGCGCAAAGGAGTCTGTTTGGCCGACCTTTCTAATCCGCCGTTGTCGCCGAAGAAGACTACGATTGTATTGTCAGCAATCTTTAGCTCATCGAGCTTTTTGAGTAACCTGCCAACACTGTTATCTAATTCCTCAATCATCGCTCCGATTACCGGATTGTTCTGCGGCAAATCGGCGCCGGGTTTGTTTCTATATTTTTCAACCAGCTTTTTCTTTCCGAGAATTGGGCCGTGGATGGTGTTATGGGTAACGTACAGGAAAAAAGGTCTGTCTTTATTCTTTTGCAGAAATTCCAGTGATTTTTCAGTAATTATTTCAACATTGTGAGCGTCTGTTTCCGGGTCGTGCCTTGACGATGGTTTGTAGGTAACTATATATTCATCGAAGCCCTGCTTGTCGGGATTGTATGGCAGAGACTCCGGCGGTTTCTTGGCGATGCTGAGATGCCACTTTCCAAAACTGGCGGTAGCGTAGCCCGCTGTTTTGAGGACCTCTGCAATCGTTATTTCTTCCAACGGCAGGTATTTTTGCCATTTGGGTTGTTTGTATTTCTCGTGTGGGAAGTTACCGCCTGCAATAAAATCGGTCAGGTGCAGACGGGCCGGGTACTTTCCGGTCATAATACTGGCACGGGTCGGCGAGCAAACCGGGCACGCGGCATAGGCATCGGTAAATTTCATGCCCTCTGTGACTAATCGGTTGATGTTGGGAGTCTCATAGAAGCTGCTTCCGTAGCAGCCCAACTGAGACCAGCCCAAATCATCGGCGAGGATAAAAAGAAAATTGGGATTCTTTTTTGTAGGAACGCTTGAACTTTGCCCTGATGTCCCGGTTGAACATCCGGGCAGCGCTAACGCTGCCGCTCCGAAACCCATTGTTCTAATAAATTCCCTGCGATTCATTATTGAATATCCTTAATTAGTATCTGTTGCGGAAAACAAAAACTGACGATGTCACCCCTGCGGAAGCAGGGGTCCAGAGCGAAAAAGCTGGATTCCCGCTTTCGCGGGAATGACAAATACTGTTTCCGCAACAGGAACTAACTACTACTTTAACGTCATTCCGAGCGAAGCGATGTGCAGCATCGCGGAGTCGAGGAATCTGATAAAATAGTCTTTTTAACAGACCCCTTGGCTGCTCTCGGGGTGTCATATGAGATTTCGTTAATCGCCTTTGGTTTTCCATATAGGATAAACCATTTGCCGGCTGTAGTTAAGAACATTCGTAGAGAAATTTGCTTATGCGGTCTCTACTTTCTCAAATGTGAATTTGTGGGTGTCGGCGTTGATTTTTATTTTGTCGCCGTCGGTGAATTTGCCGGCTAAAAGCTCGGCGGCTAACGGGTTCTCCAATCGCTGCTGAATCGTTCGCTTCAACGGCCTGGCACCAAAGGAAGGGTCGTAACCCTCATCCATAATCAGCTTGCGGGCGCTGTCTGTGAATTCGAGCTTTATGTGCCGGCCACTCAAATCTCAAACGTTTCTTTATCATTGACAATCTTGGTCTTACTTCCAAAAAGTTCCAAAAACTTTTCAGGGTAAAAAGTATGATTAGGAATTATATATTTTGGATTAATTGCTTTCACAAATTTTTGCAGTTCTTCAACATAAGCATGGCCACTTGAATGAATCTTTACAATCGGCACATTATGCATATCCCAGAATGGTTTTACGTCCGGCAGATATCCATCCCACATAGAATAAATAAGTTTTGAATTACCCAAATACTTTTTATCAGCAAAAATCCGTCGGGTAGTATATGAATCCTTGACTACCAGTTGATTTCTAATGTTTTGTATTTCCTGGTAAGTTATTTTAGCCGATTTGAATTTGAACAGACTTTTATCTCCAGCCATTTTCATTGTATAGCGGTTGGGCACAAAGAACAACCTTATATTTTTGCCCCAATCAAATTGAGGTAACTTTGTAGAAACTTTTCTCAACTTATCCAGAATAAGGGCCGTATAAGGATCAATCACGAAAATACGATTACTCTTTACACATGCGCGATAGATGGATACGAGCCTGTCAATATTTTGCGAAGAACACGCTATAAAAAACAGGTTGGTTTTATTTTTCAAAACACGGGCCAACTCATTTTCTATGTCTTTCTCAGAATGATATCGGCCCTTGTCTCTTCCCAGCATAGAACCTTCGAGGATCAAATAATCAATGTTCTTTGGAGGGGTTTTTAAGATGTTGTCAAATAAGACACTCTTTCTGCCGTGGCCTCTGAAATCCCCAGAATAAAAAATCTTCTTGCTTTCGCTCTCTATCAAAAATGCCAGGGCGTCGAAACCGGAATGATCCACTAAATATGGCGTTATTGTAAAGTTTCCTTTCTTAAATGGCTGCCACATCGTTACGGCTTCAACGTTTTTTGGGTCACAGTCAGTTTGTCCAAAATAGTAGGAGATCTTAATTAGTTCTTTGCATCCTTGGCTGAGATAAACCGGAATTTTGGGATTTACGAAAGATAATAAACCATAATGGTCCTGGTGGGGATGGCTTAACAAAATTGCGTCAAAAACAGGCTGTTCGTCTTTGTACAATCCTTTTATGGCAGGCAAAACACCGCTTTTGATTAAATCCTCTTTTGACTTATTTTTGATTTTTTTAGAGTCAAACGGCTCTCGATTCTCATCAACCAAAGGCAGCCCAAAATCTATCAAAATCCTTGAATTCTCTGATTGAAGCTCGATGCAGGTTCCACCGGTCTCCTTTGCGCCGCGGTAAATAGTTACTTTCATACTAAATCTGGTTCTCAAACCGCCTAAGGAAATCATCTAAGGTATAAATATTCTGGTCATAGAGACCATAACCCATAAAGTTGCTTACAGCAACTTTGAGGTCCAAGTGAGGACAAGAAGGTAACGTCTTCAATTCTCTTTTCAGGATAGTCGATTCAGGGTCATGATTAACCAAGGCTAAAATGTATTCCGGTTTATTATCGCCAAAACTTTCGATTGGTTTCTCATTATTTATAAGCCCCAATTCCAGCTTTTGTTTAAACACTGTTTTCATCTCATCTTTTATCTTTGCGAGATTGTCGGGATTTCCGAGGAATTTACTTATTTTTTCAAAATGATCCTTTAATCCAGAGTTTTCGGCCAAGGCATTGTCCAGATACTTCATTTCAATAAAGGCTAAGCCCAAACTCTTGTTGTTTTTTCGTTTTGCTGCGGAAGATGGCCAATGAGCCGCTATAAGGTCGAATCTTCCATTAGAATTAGCGTATTCTATGTCACAGATGAAATAATCCGTACTTTTAGCTGATTTCCCAAAGTTGTTTTCCCGTAGCATTAGTTGCTGGAATTCCCTCTCGTTCTTAGGATGTTTCCCAAACCATAAATCCATTTCATGTTTCAAGAAAGGCATGGCATCAATCCATTTCTTGACATCATCCGAAGAAGCCAGTAGATAGGGGCCATTGGGAACCCTGGTTGAATCTTCAACAAGGTATTTTCTGTCGAAGCTGGCGCTAAACGAATCACCCCTTTCCTCAATCTTTAATATATTTCCACCACGATAATAGATATTGACGTAATTTTCTCTAATTTCAAGACAAATCGTGGAGTCAAGTTTAACCAGATTCCACACCGGCTGCAAAAGCCCCGATTTCAACATACTTATAAATGTTTTTGATAAGC
>JAUWBX010000173.1 GCA_030609625.1 Phycisphaerae bacterium | reverse complement strand
ATGAGCATCGCTGATGGAAACATTTCCCACTGGCTTGACTTTGTTTTCCATTTGAAGGCGAACGGTTCTGCTGGTTTCGACAGAAAGAAAGTTAAGGACCTTTTAGATTTTTTTGAGTTAGGTGTTAATTTGCTTGACAAGGATACCTCCGAGTTGTCAGGTGGTGAAAGACAGCGATTGGCTATTATTGTTTCTATTTTGCTTGAAAGGAAGGTTTTTATTTTAGATGAAGTAACTTCTTCCCTTGACAAACACCTCAGAAAAAAGGTGGTTAATTATTTTACCGAACGAGATGATTGGACTATTGTTGTGATTTCACACGACCCCGTCTGGCTTGATAATCCTCGCGTTAGGGTCTTCGATTTGGAGGTTGGAAAATGGAGACAGTAAATATCTCTATATTTTCTTTAGTATTGACTTTCCTTTTGTTGGCTGTGCCAGTTTTGTTAAGTCTGATTTTCAATATCGGCTTAATTAAGCCTCTTTTTAATTCTGTTGCGAGAATGTCTATTCAGTTGATTCTAATTGGTATTTTTCTGAAATATCTTTTTTTATGGAACAATACGTTAGTTAATCTGTTGTGGCTTTCGGTTATGATTCTGGTAGCGGTATTCTCTGCCGTACGAGGCTTTTCAATGAGGATTAGCAAAGTTCTTGTTCCGGTTTTTGTTTCGTTTTCGATTGCTACTTTTATCGTTATTTTGTACCTGAATGTTGTTGTAATTCGTCTTGATTATGTTTTTGACGCACGGTATCTGGTTATTCTTGGGGGAATGCTTCTCGGTAATTCTCTCAGGGGGAACATCGTTGGTATTGCAGCTTTTTACAAAAATATCAAGAAGGATTCAAAAAAGTTTCTCTACATATTGTCGCTTGGGGCTTCTCATTATGAGGCTCTTCTTCCCTATTTGCGAGAGAGCGTACAACTTGCTCTTAAACCAACCTTAGCGTCTATGGCAACGATGGGGATAGTTGCCCTGCCGGGTATGATGACAGGAGTTATCCTTGGCGGCACAAGCCCGGAGGTAGCTATAAAGTATCAGATTATGATTATGATTGCTATTGTGACTAGCACAACAGCGAGCGTTGTGCTTACCATTCTTATGACGATGCATGTTTGCTTTACGAAATATGGTACGTTAAAAACGGAAATTTTTGTTGGCAATTCATCACCTTAAACAAAAACATAAGAACTTGATGGGATAAAAAATGAGTATTTCAAGAAATTATGTAAAAATCAGAGAGGAAATTCCAAAAGATGTAACAATAGTTCTCTCGGTCAAAACAAGAACAGTCGAGCAAATAGAAGAAGCTGTAGATGCAGGAGTTACAGATATAGGTCAAAATTACGTTCAGGAAGCCGGGCAGATGTACAGTGCTTTGCAGAAGAAAGCGGCTAAAGTCAGATGGCACATGATAGGCCATTTGCAAACAAACAAAATAAACAAGGCGTTAAGAATCTTTGATGTTATTCAAACTGTCGATTCATTGGAGAAAGCAGCAGCTATTGACAAAAGAGTTGAGAAAGCAAGAAAGAAAATCGTTTCGGTTTATGTAGAGATAAATATAGGCAGCGAATTTTCTAAGGCCGGCATAAAGCCGGCGGAACATGAACCTTTCGAGGAATACATTGAGAAATTAATAAGGGATGTTTCGGAACTTGAGCATATAAGGCTGGAGGGTTTGATGACTATGGGGCCTCGCTTTGGAGATCCTGAAGAAGTCAGGCCATATTTTAAGAGAACAAGAAGGATATTTGAAAGAATCAAAGGTCTTGATTTGCCAAATGTGGATATGAAGTATCTTTCCATGGGAATGACAAATTCGTACGGGGTCGCCATAGAGGAAGGTTCCAACATGGTTAGAATAGGAACAGCAATATTTGGCAAAAGGGGATAAAGATAGGGAAATGGCAGACAATATAGATGAAATCGCAAAAAGTCTTCAGGAAGCTGTGTTGGAAGGCTATTCACAGAAACTCAAGGATGAATTTTTCGACCCTAAAAATATTGGCCAAATAGAAAATCCAGACAGCCACGTTCATATAACAGGGGCCTGTGGAGATACGATCGAAATGTCTTTGACCATCAAGGATGGAAGAATACGTGATATCAAGTTCATGACAGATGGTTGTGGTGCCACGATTGTATGTGCCAGCTATGTTACGAGAACAGTAAAAGGGAAATCTATTGAAGAGGCACTTCGGATAAAACCGGAAGATGTTGACAAATATTTTGAAGGACTACCCGACGAGAGTAAGCATTGTGCGAAATTAGCTATTGATACACTTAAGGCCTCCTTAAATAAGTATGAAAGTAGAGAACAGAAACCGAAATTTTCCTCTGCAAAGAGAAAGAAGAAAGACATAAATGGAAGAACAGCTATCTTTTAAAGATTATGTTATAGTCTCTTGTGGGACGCTTGGGCCAGAGTTGAATTATCTGAGAAAGCAGGGTTTTTTAGATGCCAAGAAAATTGTTTATACCACACCTGGCAGGCATGAGGTCCTTAAAGAACTTGAAAGCCAGTTGATACAAAAAATAAACACTGCTAAGCAGCACTCTAAAAGAATCATAATAGTTTATGGCGGCAAATTCTGCTATATCAATGTTGACAATCCCTACAGGACAATAGATACGATAATTGCCGAGCAGGCAGTCGGAATTTCGATTTCCAGAATAAATGCGACTCACTGCATGGATATGTTAGCCAGCGAAAGACAAAGAGATGAAATCAGCGAGGGCAAAAAAATTTGGTGGCTTACGCCGGGATGGGTAGTTTACCGTAGCTATGTTTTTCAGGACTGGGATAAAGGCAAAGCTAATGAGAATTTTCCTCAGCATACAGGTGGAGCCATTTTATTAGATGGTATAGGCTTTTGGGATAGATATTGCCATGAGCATCCTGAAGAAATCCTTGAGTTTTCTGATTGGATGGGAATTGAGATTCGACCCCATAAAATTACTTTGGACAGATTCAAAAATCTCCTTATAGAGCAGCAAAAATTACATACCGAAAAGTAGAAAATGAGTAAAGAAATGGAAAGATGGGAAAGGAAAGAAGGGGCAGGATTCTTGCGCAAAGTAGGTATCAGGAGAAACCACATCGTGCTGGATTTTGGCTGTAGAGTAGGCCATTACGCTATTCCAGCAGCCAAGATTGTCGGAAATGAAGGGATTGTTTATGCCGTGGACAAAGAACAACAAGCACTAAATGAACTGCAACAAAAAGCAATTTACTTGAATTTGAAAAACATAAGAACAATAAACAGTTCGGGCCGGATACAAATAGACTTGGAAAAGGACTCTATTGATGTAGTTTTATTCTACGATGTCCTACATTATCATGAAAAAGAAAAAAGAGAAAAGCTATATCGTCAGGCTTATCGTGTTTTGAAACAAAACGGTCTGTTTTCTGTTTATCCCAAGCATAGCTTAGAAGATAATCCGATAATGGAGTTTCAGAACGTGAGCTTAGGGGAGATTAAACAGGAGATTCGAAATTCAAATTTTGTTTTTGAGAAAAAGCATTGTGGCTTTATAAGCCACGACGATGGGCTTAACAAAGGTTGTGTCTTGAATTTCAGAAAAAGTGAGAGAAAAGGATGAAAGAAATTGATATTTCCAGAGCAATTTATGAAGAATATAACAGAAAGCTATTAGAATACCTTGAAAACGATGTTGTCGTAGCTGGTGCGCCGGATGATGAACCGCGCAGGGTTGTATTGCAACACTTAGCCGGTCAATTACGATGTGGGCAAAACATCTGCGACCATTAAGCTGTTACAGGAACATTTGATATGCCGAGACCAAGACATTGCAGACGCATAGCGTACCTGCCTCAGGCTAACTACTATAAGCCCAGGGGGATCCCCCTTTCCACTTTGCAGCAAATTACCTTATCGGTCGATGAGATTGAAGCAATCCGCCTGACTGATATGGAAGGGCTCTATCAGGCCCAGGCCGCGGAGAAAATGAACATTTCCCGTCAGACTCTCGGCAGAATCCTCGAATCCGCGCACAAAAAAATTGCCGACGCCCTCGTCAATGGAAAGGCATTGTTAATCAAAGGCGGCACAATTGAACTTGCTGACGCTGCTTCTGATGCCGGCCCCCCACACCGCTTCCGCCACGGCCCCGGTGGGCAAAGGCAAGGACGAGGACAACGCAGAAGAAGAGGAGGGCACTAATGCTCTGTCAAGTGTGCTTTGAGCCCTGACAAAACACTAAGAGCTTATCCGAATAACCGGGTCGTTATGAGGCCGAGCGAAAAGTTCGAGGCCAAGGCGGCAGGCCAAAAATGCTCGGAGGCGTGGTTTGCTCCACGTTGAGAACGTTTTTGGCCGACAACGCAGGCATCGGGCTTTGCGGCCGGCCGCAATAGAGCGGGTTATTGGGATAGGTTCTAAGTTTGCGGAGTTGTCATCGCCGCGAAATGTGTCCTCAATCAAAGAGTGAGAGTCCGGTTTCCCTTTTTAATCTGGAATCAACATATCCGAATATTTTTTCTTTGACCCTTTCGATATCTTCGGTGCCCGGCAAAAAGCCAAGCAGCTTTTCCAGATATTTGCGCTGTTTTATTCGTTTCAACGTCGGTGTGAAATTCACATCATAGACCCATCCAAGCAGGCAAAGCTTCAGGTCATTTAACGTCCGCAGCCGGCTGTAATCTACACGCTGACCAAGCAGAAGCCCCTCAACCACTTCAGCCGAGTACCCTGGCCCATCCGGAAGCTCCAGGTCCAGCTTGAATCCTTGCGGATTGTCCCTGTATTGTTTGTAGTATTCGGTTACCACATAGAGCGCATCTATCTTATCGGCATCGCGTATCAATTTCGAGAGCAGCAGGAATCGGCCGTCCAAATCCTCCGGCAATTCTTTGCGTCCGTGGAATTCAATCGCTTTTTCGATTAACTGCTTTTCCTGACGGCCAAGCCCATCAAGCACCTTGGTCTGTCGCAAAACTTCCAACCCTAACCGGCAGTGGTCCACACTTCTGACGTCGCTATACGTGTTGTATTTGACAAACTGCTCGAACCGTCCGATGTCGTGAAAAAGCGCTATCGTCTCACTCAGCCGCTTCTGATTTTCATCAAGGCCCAGCTCGCCGGCCAAATACAGCATCTCTTTGCAGGTGCGGCGACTGTGCTTTTCTTTGAGTTTCAAATTGGCATTGATGACTTCATCATCGCCATAAAAACCCGCTACATAATCATCGAACCAGAGCTTGAACTTGTCTAACTGCTTTTGCTCCACAGCGTCCTGACTTTTAATAAAAATTCCTGTTGCGTATTCCAAAATAGCCTACTTGAGGTATAATACAGCCTGAATCGACAATAGTCAAAAGGAGTAAAATAATATGCCAACTGTAAAAGATGTGATTGTCAAAAAGCCTTCCGATGAAGAGGCGGCGGCGTGCAAGGCCTGGCCCACCTGGAAGTGCCAGCCCAGCACCTTCGACTGGACATACACGGAAAAAGAGACCTGCCTTCTGCTCGAAGGCAAAGTAACGGTTACAGACGGCAAAGATTCGGTAAGCTTCGGCCCCGGCGACCTCGTGGTATTCCCCGATGAGCTTGAGTGCACCTGGAACGTCCACGAAGCCGTAACAAAACACTACAACTTCGGCTAATGAAAATAGTTAGCCCGGCGTT
>JAUWBX010000003.1 GCA_030609625.1 Phycisphaerae bacterium | reverse complement strand
ATGCATGAAATTTATGCCATTGTAGTATGGCATTACCATAAGCAGGCCAGGGTCTATTACGATATGGTAGCGCAGGTTGCCGATGACCCTGATTTTATTACTAATGTCAGGACACTGTTCAACAATGACATTGACAACTCCGCAGGTATTGGGGTCGGCGAAGATATGCACTATACAGAAACCAACGAGGGCAGACTCATCGACGCCAAGGGCCTCAATGCCCGTTATGTCCGCCTCTACAGCAACGGCAATACCAGCAACGATTTGAACCACTATATTGAGGTGGCGGTTTACGGTAAGCCGGTAGAATAAGATGGCCAAAAAATGTTGCGTGCTTATTTTGGCCGCGACAATTGTTGCGCTTGCGCTGCGTCTGCCGCGGCTTGCCCAGCGTCCCATGCATGGCGACGAGGCTGTTCATGCCATCAAGTTCGGAGACTTGCTTGAAGATGGTATTTATGAGTACGACCCCAATGAATACCACGGCCCGACGCTTAACTACCTGACATTAATCCCGGCCCGGCTGGCCTCTGCCGAGAAACTGACCGAGGTCAGCGAGCTCACCTTGCGCATTGTCCCCGTCTTTTTTGGTGTGCTGCTGGTCTTGCTGCTTTTACTGATGGTTGACGGCCTGGGGGCGGGCGCTGCGGTTTATGCCGCCGTATTGACTGCCATCTCGCCGGCTATGGTCTTTTACGGCCGTTATTACATCCAGGAGATGCTTCTTGTCTGCTTTACTTTTGGGGTAATTGTTTGCGGCTATCGCTATACCCGGAGCAAAAATGTCAAATGGGTTTTATTGACAGGGATGTTCCTGGGGCTTATGCACGCCACCAAGGAAACATGCATCATAGCTTTTGGCTCAATGCTTTTGGCCCTGCTGCTCATGCTCTTAATGCGGCGACGGAAACCGAGGGACGAGGGACGAGGCAAGAGAGACGCATCCATCGTCAATCGTCTATCGTCAATCCATCTTATCGCGGGTCTTGTTGCCGGCGCAGTTGTCTCTATTCTGTTTTATTCATCATTTTTTACCAACCTCGGCGGAATTGTGGACTCGATTCGGACTTATACAACCTATTTCGACCGTGCGGGCAACAACACGCTTCATATCCACCCGTGGTATTACTACCTCAAGATGCTCATCTATTCCAGATACGGTGACGGGCCGATATGGACCGAAGCACTTATAGTCTTCTTAGCGGTGGTCGGCTTCATAGCTGCGATGACAAAAAAAGGCCTGCAAGACATAAGACACAAGACACAAGACACAAGACATAAGAGACAAGACACAGGTCTGGAGTCTGGAGTCTGGAGTCTGGAGTAAATGTTCATCTGCTTAGATTCATCGGCTTTTACACGCTCGTTCTGACTGTGGCGTATTCTGTAATCCCATATAAAACTCCCTGGTGTATGTTAGGGTTCCTGCACGGTATGATTCTGTTAGCAGGCGTCGGGGCGGTGGTGTTAGTGAAGCTGATGCCGAACGTTTTGCCCCGCTTGATAATTCTTTTGCTGTTATTCGGGGGTTCTGTTCACCTTAGCTGGCAGTCCTACTTGAGCAATTACAAGTTTTATGCAGATAGTCTCAACCCTTATGTCTATGCTCATCCAACTACAGAGGTGTTTACGATAGTTGAGAAAATAAAAGAGTACGCAAGTGTTCACGAAGATGGTTACGATATTCCTATCGATGTCATTTGCCGGGAAGATGACTATTGGCCTCTCCCGTGGTATCTGCGGTCTTTCAAAAGAGCGCGCTGGTTGAATGAAGTTGACAATGATGCACCCTCGGCGCCGCTGATTATTGCCTTACCCGATGTTGAGGCTGCACTGACCGATAAGCTCTATTCGTTGACCCCTCTTCAAGAGCGTCAAATGTACTTGTATCTGTTTGACAAGCCCTACTATGTGTGGTTACGCCCCACGATTAAACTGAAGGGTTTTGTCAGAAAAGACCTGTGGGACCACTGCCATAAAGGCCCGGACCCCGAGGAGTTAATCAGGAAAGCGTCTGAAAAATGAATCAGCCGCAATCAGAAACCTGTTTTGTCCAGAGCGATTGTCAATCAATTCCCGGGATGAAGCGTTTTTGCCATGAAGCAATGGCGACAACCTTTGAGGTCATCATGGTGTATGATGATGACCTCTATGCGCGGCAGGCCGCCGCTGCCGCTTTTGACGAGGTTGACCGACTCGAGGGCGAGCTTAGCCGATTCATCGAGAACAGTGACATCTCCCGTATAAATAATCTGCCTGCCAATCAGCCTTTGCGGCTTGGTTTGGACACATTTCAATGTCTGCAGCTTAGCTGCCGGATTTACGTTGAAACCAATGGGGCTTTTGATATCACTATCGGTTCTTTGCTGGGTCTTTGGCGTAACGAAGATGGAACGCCTCGCACACCCTCGCAAGAGGAGTTGAATCTTGCTCGTCAGCATACCGGCACAGGCCTGTTACAATTGGACGAGTCTGAGCATACAGTTCAGCTATCGGTCAGTCCGGTTCAAGTTGATCTCGGGGGCATCGGCAAGGGCTTTGCCGTTGACCGGGTGGCTGAGTTACTGCGTGAGTGGAGTATTGAAACCGCTCTGATTTCCGGCGGCTATAGTTCGGTGCTGGCCCTTGATGCCCCAGTTGGGACAAAAGGTTGGCCTTTGACGGTAAGCAATCCGGACAATCGCAAACGGATTTTAGCCCGTCCTTGTTTGCAGGGCCGGGCCCTGAGCGGCTCAGGCCTTCAGAAGGGCCAGCATATCATCGACCCTCGGACGGCTCAGCCTGTTAAGGGCAAAGTAGCCGCCTGGGCCTCGGCCTCTAATGCCGCAACCGCCGATGCTCTCTCAACCGCCTTTATGGTTATGAGCCCGGATGAAATCGGGCAATATTGCTTGCGTCACCCGGATGTATTGGCCATGATTATGCTGGAAGGCGAGGATAAAGACGCGCAGAAAGACAAGATTTTACACTTCGGCCCGTGGAAAAATGACGATTTGCTATTCTAATCAGAGATGGTAGCGTTGAGCCAGGTCCGAGGATCACTGCTGCGCTGAGTTACCTGCCGGACATGGGTTTGCGCATCGTCGAAAAGCCGATGTCCTTCTTCGGCCTCGGCCTGAAACTCCGGCTTGAGGACACCAAAATTGTCCATAGGGAAGTTTTTGAAGCCGAGCTTTAAGACAGGTGAATTTTGCCGGACGCGATAGTCGCCCTTGGCCGGGTCGATAAACAACGGGTCAGCAAATACCGAGTACACGTCAAGACCTTGTGCCTGCCACTCGGCCAGTGACATAACGTTTTTGAATGGAGGCGTGGTACCTCCCTTCAGCCGCACAACAGGCGCACCTTTGTAGTTGTAAAACAGGTTGTAGTCGAACTGTTTAGCATAGGCAGGGTTACATCTGATGAATTCGTATATGTCTGTGCCTTTGGTGTTGACGATGATGTTGCGGCGGATCACGTCGTCGCAGCCCTCGTACCACACGTGAAGGCCCGGCGGGGTCGGACCGATACAGATATTGTTCTCCACCAGCCGGAAGAACCCTTCGCGCAGCTTGAAGCTCATACCCAGGCAGAGGTTATTGTAGAGATGATAGTTCGAAGAGCCATCATCGAGGTCGATACCCCAGGAATGGCTGCCCGAATGCGAAAAGCGGTTGTGGCGGATGATGGTGGTCTTGAAGTTATCGAGCTGACAGATGGTGCGCGTCAGCTCACTGTCGGAGCGCCAATGGCGGTCTCTGCCCCATGAGTTGAACGGCCCATGGTCGCCGGTCTCACGCACCGTATTGAAAACATCGTTGTATTCGATTACGTGCCCGCCCCAGGTACCGTCGTTAACGCAGATGCCCGCACGTGGAATGTGGTAAATCGTATTGTGGCTGACGATGATTTCCGCAGCCATTGAGAGGAACACGCCTGCGGTCTGCTTGCCGAGGATTCCGATGTTGCGAATAAGATTGTTGTGTATCACGCACAAGGCAGGATAGTTCGGCGTACGAGGCCCGACTGTTTTGTCCGGTGGGTCGGCGATATGGTTCTGCCACGTTGACCCATTGCGCACTGCATCGAAGTCGCCTACGAGACAAATGGCGCTGTCACCGGCCTCGGTGAATTTACAGCCGGCAACTTTTATCCGACGGTTGTAGTTGGAGATGAATACGCCGTTGCCACCGACTGCGTCAAATAAGCAGTCCTGCACCGAGCAGTCCTCGGCACCCTCAAAGAACACTGCGCCTGCCCGTACAACCGACCAGTCGCCCCTGAGCAGCGGTTCGTATTTTTCCAACACGGTGTGCGCGGTATGAGTCAGCGTCAGGCCGCAAAGATGAATGTTCCGCACAGGCTGGTGCATAGAGCCACGAAACTCAACGAGCTGCCTGAGCACTACCGCCTCCACACGGGCTTTGGTAATATCCACGCCTTTGGGCGGTATTGAGTACAAAACGCCCTTGCTGCTATCGAGGTACCACTCGCCCGGCGCGTCCAGCTCTTCGAAAATGTTCTCGACGAAT
This sequence comes from Phycisphaerae bacterium, assembly GCA_030609625.1. Lineage (GTDB taxonomy): Bacteria > Planctomycetota > Phycisphaerae > Sedimentisphaerales > Anaerobacaceae > NIOZ-UU13. Next base: position 16,639 of record JAUWBX010000003.1, on the reverse strand, counting down.
CGGTACTGTTTGTGTAACGAGGAGTCACGATTGATTTGCTCTCCGCCTTGAAGCTTGAGGTCGCCTTCTTTATCGGCGCCGGTAATTCGGTAATGCAGACTGCCCCATCTGTGACTGGACAAGCCGTGGACGAAACCGCCTGTTGGATTTTTCCATCGCTTCACGCGCCGGGGACTGAGCGCATCGGTGCTGCAGCCGGGGCCATTATAGCGATAATCGCCTGCAAAGTTGGGATACCGTGCTAAGTGCTGCCGTCGCCCGTTGACAAACAGTTGTGTAAAGTTGAGCTTGCCTTTCCGTACCGCTGGCACATTCGCCCGGAAGATTCCGTTCCGATACGGTTTGAAGCTTAGTTCGAGCTTCACCCCACCGCTGAAAACGGGCCTTTCCCCCTTATAGGCCACAAAACGCACCGGCGCCTGATGGCCGCCCGAATCTTCAGCGGTAAATACCAACGGCTCATCCAGATAATAAGTGCCCCCGCGAATATAGACAGTGACAGGACCCTTCGCGGCCTTTTTCACTTTCCGCACCGCATCACGGGCGCCGGTAACAGTGGCAAAGGGCCGAGCTTTCGTACCGGGATTAGTGTCGTCGCCGTCCGGGGCCACGTATAATTCCAGGGCAAAAGAAGGCACACAAAAACTTACCAACACAACAATACTTAATCCCAATCTCCTCATCGTTTACTCCAAATCTAATCGGCGCCAAGAGGTTCAGCCTCGAACGACCTGTCCGGATATTTCCCATTTTTATTCGGCGGTGTCAGTAGGAAAGGGCGTTCATTTTTTAGCCATAACGCGTCTGATAGTCAGCAGTTCAGAGAGGACACGCCAGGAACTGCGGGTCGGCGAGAGCCGACTGTCACGGTCGCAGGTCCAATCGATAGAAAATTCCTTTATATGGTAACCCTCTTTTTGTGCCCGCATTATGATTTCTATATCGAATATGAATCCATTGGTAATGCACTCGCTGTACAAGTGCCGTGCGACGTCGCCTCGGTATATTTTAAATCCACATTGTGTATCGGTAAACTCGGCTGGGATTTTCATATCGTGAATTATAAACCAGTGGAACATCTTGGAACAGATACGGCGGTATAGGCTCTGTGCCTTTTCGATATGGCATCCCCGCATTTTTCTTGAGCCATGTGCTATATCGCACGCTCCGCTTTTTATTAACTCCAAGCCACGCAGGGTATCTTCGTATGGCACACAACAGCCGCTGTCGGCGAACATCACGTATTCACCGCTGGTTTGCTCAATGCCTTTGCGGACGGCGTAACCTTTGCCGCGATGGTGGTTATAGCGCTCGACCTTAAGCTCTATTCCCGGCGGTGAGCTGGTAACAGCGTTTTTTACAACTTCGGCGGTGTTGTCTTTACTGCCGTCGTCAACTACTATAATCTGGCCTGTAAAATGATTGTCTTTTAAGAACGCCGTCGCCGCTTCGATGTCCCGAGCAATCTTTTTACTTTCCTCATATGCCGGTATGACAATTGATATATCCATCAATGAATTATATCCCACGATGTCGCTTCTTTCCAGTGCCTATGTATAAATGTTCCTGTTATGCTTTTACAATATCTCTGTTACTGCTGGTTTTAAAGATACGATTCGTAGTGATGAATTTTGTTTTCGTTAACAGTCCGGCGGTATGTGTTTTGACAGTCGCTTCCATGCTGCTTTTGTTTCTTAGTGCGGCACGTGCCTTCTCGAATATATTCTGCTTCAATGGACAGGATAGGTCGGCATCGCTGACGATACTCAGGAACCGTTTTTTGTGCTGTTCTGTGAAATCTTGTCCTTGCTTGAGCACAAAATAGACTTCGTACAGCGCAATAAGGTAAATCACCGCCAATTCCACCGCCAGTCGGTAGAACTTAATATAGTTCACATCTTTTATATACTCCTGACACATCGCAGAGCCATCCTTGTTTTGTTGATATTCCTTGTCTGCTTTCTTATAAGGCCCAAATTTTTGACATGCACGCAGCGTCAGCAGCAGGTTATCAACAGAATCTTCAATGTCTTCTTCTGTTGGACAAGCACTATAGGTTTCTACAAAACCTCGCTGCAGAAAATAACGGAACCATTCCTCGGTGTTTCTGGTGGTTATACCCTTCACACAGTCCGCCCACCTGTTAAAATTCTGCTTAAAAAAGTCGTATTTCGACCCGCTCTTTTCTTCCAGACGATAGACCTCCTCGTAAAGAAAGTAGTCCTGAAAGACCTCACACTCACGGTGTTTTTTACGATTTTTCCCTCTGCGGTAGTAAGGACCGGCAACGCTGTTCACTATGGGATGAATAATCTGGTCGGCGGCGATATGCGTCAGGTGGCCGGCGATATAGGCGAGTTTTCTAATATCATCCTCATAGAGTTTGACTTTGCCCTTTTCTCTTATCACATCGCTGAAAATAATCTCGACCAGCTTCAAGGGAAATTCGTTCGGTTTGTGTGAGTGCAAATGGTACGACCATGGCGTTACTCCCTTAGCCTGCACGAAGCCTTCTTTAAGCATGTCTTTGATAGAGCTGGATATTTTGGCATAGTAATAAAGATCGGGTCCCAGACTCCCAAGATTCACATACGCCTTGTAGTTTTTGTTCCTGGAGGTGTCATCAAGCACCCCGGCAAATTCCGCAAATTCGTCAATCCCTTTTGTTTTAAGTTTTTGAAGTGCCTTATGGGCGATGAGCATATGTGTTACGTTTGCCGGCATAGCAATTCTCCTTTCTTCATATGATTATGAGTTCTGCAGAGCTTACGAAAGGACTCGAAAAAACACAAGTTTTTTCTGCCTTTCGGTTACCTGCGGAGCTTTTTTGTGGGTGATTGAGTTTGTTTTGGGCTTTAATATTCTTGCAATTTCAGCTAATCGGGTGTATAGGTAGATTCAGAAGACAGAGGTCAGATATTGTTCCGTTCTCTGAATTCTGATTTTTGGAGAGGTGTCGGAGTGGCTTATCGAGCCGGTTTCGAAAACCGGTGTGCCCTTTTAGGGTACCGCGGGTTCGAATCCCGCCCTTTCCGGTTCTTTGTTTTGAATTTTTACCCCTGCTTGTCGCCGGCAGGGGTCAAAACTCAACGCTAAAAACTTGAAACTAATTATGCGGGCAGCCTTGGGACAATTTAATGCGGTGGTGGGTGATTTGGCCGGCAACGCTGAGAAGATGCGTGAAATCTATGCCCAGGCGGCTCGGTCTGATGTGGATTTGTTGGTCTTTCCAGAGTTAGCTATTTGTGGCTATCCGCCGGAAGATTTGCTGCATAAGAAGCACTTTTTAACAGACTGCTCGTTAACCCTCGATAAACTGGCCGCTGATTGTCCGCAGATATCCATAATAGTCGGCTTTGCCGGAAGCTGCCAGGAGGCCAGCTACAATTCTGCTGCCGTATTGCAAGATGGGCGGATAAGCAAAATATATCGAAAGGCCCAACTGCCGAATTACGGCGTGTTCGATGAGCGAAGATATTTCCTGCCCGGTAACGAACCAGTGGTAATCAATGTGGGCGGCCTCAATGTTGCTGTTACTATCTGTGCCGATATTTGGGAAACGGAATGGCTTGTCAATTTCCTCAGAGACGCAGGCCAAATCCAGATGATTCTGAATATCTCAGCCTCGCCGTTTCATATCGGCAAGATAAAGGAAAGGCAGGAGGTGGTTAGCCGGTGTGCGAAAGAGTTCAATTGTGCAGTGGGCTATTGCAATCTTGTCGGCGGGCAGGATGAATTGATTTTTGACGGGCGAAGCATGTTTGCCGATTCGAACGGCAAGATGATAGCCAAAGCCAGGGCATTCGACGAGGATTTACTAATTGCTGATATTATCCCCACGACCGATGGGACTGTGCAGGTTGAGCCGATGCAAGCTGCTGCTCCGCAGCCAGGTGGCCTTGCCGATGAAATCTATCAGGCACTTGTGCTCGGCACAAGAGATTATGCGGGCAAAAACGGTTTTACGAAAGTGCTGCTCGGCCTGAGCGGAGGTATAGATTCTTCGGTTACGGCTGCTATCGCCGTTGCTGCTTTAGGCGCTGAAAATGTCGTCGGCCTGACAATGCCCTCGAAATTCAACAGTCCCGATACGATTGGTGATGCCCAGAAGCTGGCAGGAAATCTGGGTATCGAATTTTTGACCATCCCGATTGAGCCGATACTTGAGCAATTCGATGAGGCGTTAAAGACGGTCCGGGGCTGGAACAGCGAAGGTATCGCTTATGAGAACTTGCAGGCCAGAATCCGCGGCAGCATTCTTATGTCGCTGAGTAATCAGTTTGGCTCTCTGGTATTAACGACAGGTAACAAAAGTGAAACCGCAGTCGGCTATGTGACCCTTTATGGTGACATGGCAGGGGGCTTTGCCGTGATAAAAGACGTCCCTAAGACAATGGTTTATACATTGGCCGAGCACATAAACAAAATATCCGGACGTCAAATTATACCTGCTGCTGTATTAACCCGGCCGCCCAGTGCCGAGCTAAAGCCCGACCAGAAGGACAGCGATTCACTGCCGGATTACGATTTACTTGACAAAATTCTCAAAGGTTATGTTGAAGAAGACAAGTCCGCACAGCAGCTCGTTGAATCGGGTCTGTCCCAGGATGTTGTCCTGCGTGTAATTCGTATGGTTGACCGCAACGAATACAAAAGAAGGCAATCTCCGCCGGGGGTAAGAATTACACCAAAGGCCTTCGGCAAAGACAGAAGACTGCCGATTACAAACCATTACAGTTCCTGTAAACAATAGGTGTATTTCGTCTGCGATTGTATATGCGAAATCATCTGCCAACGAGGGCATCTGCGACTGCTCTTCCGAATTGAATTGAGGCCATCGGACCACTGCCGGTTATAATCAATCTGTCCTGCTCGACGGGGATACCGGTATATACAGCACCGGCTTGTATGAGTCTGTTACGTTCGGACAAAAAGCTGGTAGCTCTGACACCGGTGAGCGCGCCGGCGTTGGCCAGAATGGCAGGGGCTGTATCAATTGCCGCGAGAATCTTTCTCTGACGCACCGCCTCCCGAGCGAGATTCAATGCAGCAGGATTGGCAGCATATTCCACCGCTCCCGGGCCGCCTATAAAGATTATCGCATCGTAATCATCGACCCTCAATTGGCCCACCAAAATGTTTGCCTCAGTAATTCTTCCAAGCATACCTCTTAGAATTCCTATTCTTGTGCTTGCTATAACCGTCTGAACCCCCGCTGCATCGAGCGCCCGTTTTGTTTCGAAAAGCTCCTCCTCGCGGAAATTATGACTGGCAACAATCAACGCTGCTCTTTTTGTTCCTGTGCCCTCTTGTAATGCTTCTGCTGCGGCTTGCCCTATCGGATGGCCTACGCAAATTATATAAATCGGCTCCATTCCTCTTGGTAATTTGCAGATTCTGCCGACTTCCTTTGTATTAAAGCCGCCGATTGTTACAGAACCCAAATCTAAACAGACGGCCTGCAGTTGGATATTCTGGGCGATGTGCCCGGCTTCCAGGAGCATATATGTTCTGGCCTTAGTGCGAAACTGGCTCGTGAGCTTTCTGACAGAGCCTGCAACAATAATATTGCAGCCCGCCGTGGCCATCGAATCCTGCATCGAAGCCGCTACCGCTAACCTGCCGCGGATATCCTGGTCCGAAGTTTGTTCCATGCTGTGTTCGGCCGGTCGATAAACAAACAGTCCCTCTTGCGTGGCAAAATATAAGTCTATGGGATAAGTCTCCCCAGCGGATGGTGCCGTTCGCAGGCCTCTTTGCGGTTCTGTTATGCCCTGACCGGCCCAGGCCAATTGACCAATCTGTTCAGACTCGAGAGGTTTGATGGCAAATAAGCGCACACTTCGCCGCTTGGCCAAGGCCTCCTCGAAGCTGACCGTTCCTGTCAAGCTCGGCTTTATAAGTCGAACTATCTTTTGTGGTGTTCGAGTCCTGCGCTGGCCAAGACAGAGTGCCGCGAAACAAACTAAGACTATTCCGAGAATTGTTAGACGTTTCATTTTTTTAGTCCTCCAAAATAAGTTTTCGAAGTGGCGGCTCATAACATCTATATTATACACGTTCAATCCAGGATTTCCCAGATTAATCCGCCGTGGCGGATTAAACTTTATTTTTAGTGGGTAACGGCACCTCCTTGGTTTTTGGTAAACTACCTATTACATTGTAAACAAATCTCTGGTAAAATCATACTCGATGCTGACGCTGCCAGCCGAAGCCGCAGCCAGCCAAAAATGGAAGATAATTTATTTACAAGTCCTAAGGTTGTTTTTAATGGCTTTATCTTGCAAACAAAAGGTAACTATAATCTCGTTGGTTTTCTATTGGCCTGCATTCTTTATTCTTGCCCATATACCTGTCCCACTATTGGTTCGCAGGGCCGGCGTTTCCGATAAAGGCCTTCACTTCCTTGCGTATCTGATTTTGGTTTTTCTGCTCTGGTTTGCAGTCAGCGGCGATAAAAAAGTGAACTGGCGCAGAGCCGGCGTATGGTGGGTTTTTTTCGTGGCAACTGGATATGGGGTTGTTGATGAACTGCTTCAGGGCTGTGTGGGACGCAATTGTGATGTTAGGGATATGGTCGCAAATTTGGCAGGCACACTTGCGGGTTTAATTCTGTTTTCGGTTTTTAGCTTTTGGCCTGCCGCCCTTTTAGTTACCGGCACCGTTATCTTTGGCATAACGAATATCGCGCGAGCGAATTTAGCCGAGCTGGTACCGGTTACAAACGCAATATTTCATCTGTTTGCATACGCAATTTTTACTATGCTGTGGATTTGTTATATACATCTTTTCCTCTCGCTAAAGCCCCCTAAACCCAAATGGCTGATAGCAGCATTAGCTGGGCCAACAGTGTTGCTGTTGACTGTAAAACTGTCCTCTCTGGTTCTTGGCAAAGTTCTCGGACTGCGGGAAGTAATCATTTCTATTGTGGGAATTGCGGCCGTCATTACCATAATCTATCTGGTAGCATTATTTCACAAGACTCAAGACTCAAGACACAAGACTCAAGACGCAAGATAAACGACTTTGGTCTATAGTCTTGAGTCTGAAGTCTGTGGTCTTTATTGTTTTTTGAAGGGCCTATACAACGGGTCGCCTATCAGAACAAATTGCCAGGAATTAAACGGCTTTGTGTGGTAGTATGCCTCAACAAGACAATCGCCTTTGAATAACTCCGCGAAGAACGCTTTCGGCTGAGGGAATGTGTGAAGATACGGTTCGTCCACTGGACCCAGGGTTGCGGTGATGCCATCGGCCAGCATTGCAGCGCACCAGGTACTGCTGTTCGGGTCGCGCAGATGTTGAGCCTCGAAGCTGGCGATATGAAATCCAACGGCACCATCGACAAAATCAAAGGCGTCCACATATTTTTTCAAACTATACCAGCCGCAATAAACAGCCGTTTGCGGACAACTCCCAGGCATAAAGAGCTGTCCTGTTTGTTCGGCTTTGATTGGCATCTTCGTACTCGAACGTATAAACGCCGCCAAATCCCGCAAAGATTGGTCAAAATGACCGTACAAATCCTTTTTTACAATACCTCGTGAATCTATGTAAGCTATACCCTTTAATCCCGTCTTTTCCGCTGTTAGTGCTTTATCTATAAGGCCCTTGATTATTTCATAGCTTGGCCCATCCAGCCGACTAACCATAAGCGTTCTGAAACCCAAACCCAGAACGTCATCCTTTAGCATATTAGGCTGCCATCGATACAAATCGTAGGGCCGGAACAACACCATCGATAATTCACTGTCCACTGACGCATTTGTCTCTTTGCCACTGACCCGACCAATCTCAAGCTGCATCCGAGAGATTTTTTGATTGATTTGTTTTTTCTGAATCGACACCTGATTGCGGTCGAGTGCAAGGTCCTGTTCCAGTTGCTCAAGCTTTTGCTTTTCCTGGCTGAGAAGCTTCTTTAATTCGTTTAGTTTGCCTCCCATCCCCGGCAACCGCCCCCTCGGCCCTACCTTGATAGGTATGCCATAAGTTGTTACCAAACATCTGATTTCGCCGGGAAACCTTCGCTGCAGCTCCCTTCTGATTGGCAAGGCAAGGGAGCGTTCGTAATCGTCCCTGCTGATTCTCTCACGCGGATTGTACCCCAAAGCCAGATAGAGGATGTTCTTGTTCGGTATCTTTCGTTCTTCACAGTAATACTCCGCAATCTGCTCCGACGTCGTTATTTGCCTGTTGGCTATCACAAGGATCTCGTCCGGCTCTAACGCAAATACGCCGCAGCACCCCAGCAGAACAAACAAGACAGCTATTCGAATCCTAATCACCATACGCTTCTTGGCTTGATAAACAATCAGCCTTCTGTTCATCGAGGGCTGTTCTTGCAGTTCCGGAACAATCCCGGTCTTACAGGACAAGGATAGAAAAATGCGACTTAGCGCTTATCCGAATAATCCTTCATCCTTTGTCATTCTGAGGCGAAGCCGAAGAATCTGGCTCACGAAGAGGAGATTCTTCACTTTGCTGCGCTCCGTTCAGAATGACAGGCGAGAGCGAATAGTTATTCGGGTAGACTCTTAGTCTATACACCCTTTAAGGTAGCGTTATCGGATAATCGTCCACCATTTCATTGTAATCATCCAGCCAGCAGGCGTCGGGATTACTCTTGAAAACCATAAAGCGTCCACTGTTGGCATCGTCGGCCGCCCTGTGATATCTGAAGTAAACAAACTCTTTTGTTTTGCCGAGGATTTCAATCTTGCCGGTCGCGTGCGACATCGCGTAGCGAACCCGTTTCCCAAGGCCGGACACCATTGATTTTGCCTGCTCTACAATCTCGTAACCTTCCTCGATAGGCACCGTATAGGCCTTGTTACCAAGTGCCGGCCGACACTGGAAAATATAATAAGGTGTCGCGCCAATGAAAGACAGCTTATTCAGCAACTCTCCCATAACCGTCGGGTCATCATTCAGGCCGCGTACCAGTGGCGTCTGATTCGCAATCATTGCACCGGCTTTCTGCAGGAGGTGAACGCTCTGAACCGCCGCATCCGTCAGCTCCTTCAAATGCACGAAGTGCGTCATCACGTATATCTTCTTGCGCTCGGTACTGTAGGTTTCTATCATCTCTAACAAAGACGGGTCATTGATAATCCGATACGGATTGAACGCAGGTATCTTTGTCCCGATACGGATTATTTCAATGTGCTCGATTTGGCGGAGTTGTCGGATAATATTCCCAAGTTTGGATGTTGTCAGCACCAGCGGGTCTCCACCGGTCAGCAGCACATTGTTTATCTCGCGGTGTTCTTTGACGTACCGAATCGCTGCCGGCACATCCCGCAAACAGGCCTCTTGTGGTTCTATAAACACTCGCTTACGGAAGCAGTACCGGCATATGCCGTCACAAACGTTGCTTACCAAAAACAGTGCGGTGGAATTATACTTGTGCTCAACGCCGGGCATAACCGTGTAGCTATGTTCATCGGAAGGGTCGAGTTTGCCCCATTCTTCAAGCTCCTGCAGATGAGGAATAATAATGTTTCGTATCGGGTCGTTCGGGTCATCCCAGTCGATCAGCGACAGGTAGTAGTCATTACCGCGAAAAGAAAACCTGTCGGTGACCTTTTTCAGCTCGGTTTTTTCCTGCTCGCTTAATTGCTCAATCTGTTCCAGTTTTGTCAGGTATCTGGTTTTGGCAGCCGTTTTTGTACCCATTAGTTTTACTCCAATTATCTCTGTACGGATGGACGAAGGACGATGGAGGATGGACGTTCCTCTTCCCTCGTTACTCGTCCCTCGCTTGACCTCTGGTGTATTCGGTTTTTGAGTACCTTTTTTCATAGACACTCTTTCGCCTGAACACCTGCACAATAGTTGCCAGCATTATCCTTATATCGGTTAACAGGCCGGCATTTTCCACATATTTAACGTCGAGTTCAAGTTTTTCTTCGCGTGTGAGCTCAGCCCTGCCCTGTATTTGTGCCAAGCCCGTCAGGCCGGGCTTGACAAGCAGCCGTTTTTTTTGCCGCTCGCTCCACTCAGGTATCTGCGAAAGATACAACGGCCGAGGCCCGACAATACTCATATCCCCTTTTAATATGTTAAATAACTGCGGCAGTTCGTCGAGTGAAGACTCCCGGAGAAACTTCCCGACTTTTGTCAGCCGCCGGTCTTCGCCGGATTTCGGACTCGGCCCAAAGGGGGCGGCGTCGAGCTTCATTGTGCGGAACTTGTAAAAGACAAACGGCTTGCCGTTTTGCCCCGCCCTTTCCTGTTTGAATACTGCAGGGCCTTTACTGCTAAGCCTTATGGTTATCCCTATCGCGACCAAAACCGGAGACAGAATAACCATCGCAGCTAAAGCAATGAAAATATCAAGTCCACGTTTAAAATTACCGTAATAACTCATACTTGTCCTCCCTATGGGACGCCTTACGGTGCGTGCTTATTGAAAACTGTATCGTTGAGGAAGATTTAGCGGTATTTAAAAGTATTAAAAAGGCTCATACGACCTCACTGCGAGTAGTGTACCCTAATGGGACCCCGATGTCAACACCATAACGATTGAACTGAACAGACTCGACTTCGTTCTATACATTGTGTAAAGCCTTCAGTACAGCTCCCTGTCCAGGAATTATTCAGATAGAGGATAGTAATTATGTTGAACAATCTCATAGACCCTGAAAAGGCCTTTAAGTTCGGTGTTACAATTATAATCACCGCTGCTTGCTTATTGTTAGCGATTCATTCATATCTTATCACTGAGGAAATTAACTCCAGGGCCTGTTTAGCTAAATCGTCTCTGTTGAAATTTTTAACGGCAACTCGGCGGGCGTTTTTTCCCATTTGTTCTACCTGCCGGCTGTGTGAATTAAGATACAGCACTTTTTCAACGAATTGGTCAAGATTGCACAAATCACAACCAAAGCCGGCTTCATTGCCTTCGAGAATCCTTCTTTGCCAGCCGGAATAATTTAAAAGCACGGGCTTGCCTGCGCTCAGACCGTCAAAAAACTTGTTGGCACAATTATGCTCGATAATCGGGTAATTGGCGATTACAACCAAAGCTATATCCGCTGCCGCAAGAATCTCCGGAAGCTGCTGCTTGGGCACAGAGGGTAAAATTTCTACATTTGCCAAGTCAAGTTTTTTAACCTTGCTTTCCAGGGATAATTTTTGATTTCCATCACCTATTAGCACAAAGATAATATCGCTATGGTCTTTGAGCCTTTCGGCAGCGTCGATAACGAAATCCAGGCCGTTGACCTTGCCCATTGCGCCTGCGTGGAGAAGAACAAGCTTATCCTTCCAGCCTCTTCTTTGCCGAACAGCCGAGCCATCAATATCCGGCATGAATACATCAGTGTCGCAACTGTTGGGTATTACCGTTATTGGCTTGTATTGCGTATTGCGTATTGCGTATTGCGTATTTTCTTTCTCGCGATACGCATCACGCACGACGCACGACGATTGGAGCACGGCTCTTATACCATCCGCCTGGCCCGGCGATAGAGCAATTAGGGAAGAACAATTCCTGTAAACGGTTTTTTCGAGCCATAAAAGTATCTTGATGAGAAAGCTGTTGGTTATGATACTCAGCTCGATTGGTATTTCAGGCCACTGGTCACGTACTTCAAAAACAAAAGGCACACACTTGACCCACTTTATGACCATTGCTGGGATTCCAACTGTCAGTGGTGTGCTGGATGCATATATAACATCCACACTTTTGGTCCTCATGCCTGCATAAATACTCAAAAGGCAAAAGGACAGAAACGACGTTACTCTCCGCAGATATGATTGCTTATTGCTGTATTTGGTCCCAACAATGATTACGTTTATCCCCTCTATATTCTGTTTCCGGTAAAGTGCGCCGGCCACTTGCAAACCGCCTACATCATAATGGCCGGTTATCAGGGTAACTTTGTGCCCTGCTTTTACCCATCGGCGGGCAAATTCATACGAGCGTGTGCCGGTGCTGCCGGCCGGCGTGGCAAAATGTTGATGAATATAGAGAATGTGCATCAGTTTTTAAAAGTGCCTAAAGTACTTAAAGTGTAAAGTGCCTAAAGTGACAGCTTTGCTGTCATTCTGAACGTAGCGCAGCGAAGTGAAGAATCTCTTTTTCGTTGGCCAGATCCTTCGGCTTCGCCTCAGGATGACACTTACGTGTCACTTTAGCTCACTTTAGGCACTTTAGTTCACTTTAGCTCACTTTAGGTACTTTTAACTTTCTTCTATTAGCTCTCTCAACTTTGCTGCGTTTTGGGAAATAGAAAAATCCTTTAGAACGCGTTCGCGTCCGGCCTTTCCAAGCCGTTCGATCTTTTCCATATCCTCAAGAAGCTCTGTCAGGATTTGTGCCAGCGCATCGGCGTCTTTCTCCGGAGCCAGCCGACCTGTTAGGCCGTCTTTGACCAGTTCCGGAATACCCGATATACTGGTTGATACAACCGGCACCTCGCATGCCATTGCCTCCATCATCGCAACGGGAATGCCGTCCATATCCCCATCAGGCATTTTAATACACGGCATAAGAAATACACAGGACCGACTAAAAAGTTCCGTTAGCTGGTCATTTGGTCTGGCACCGAGTAACTTGACGTTATCAGCTAAATGCAGCCGTCCAATTAATTTCTCAAGAGCCCGGCGCTGCGGCCCGACTCCCGCAATTTCGAACAGGAATTTTACATTATTATCCCACAGTTTAGCACAAGCCCTTATCGCGACGTCCAGACCCTTTTTCGGGCTGAGTCTGCACACACAAATTATTCTGCCGGGTTCCGGCTGACGAGAAACAGACCTGAATTTTTCCACGTCTATCCCGCAATGCACAACGTGACACAAATCGGCAATAAGTTTGCCACAAGTGTTGCGCAGATATTCGACATTGAATTGAGAGATAGCAGCTATGAATTTGCATTTGGCTAATCGCGTTTGTAAGCTGCCAGGACTTCTGGTGAATATATCAAAGGCGTGAACGGTACAGGAGATGGGCAAATCAGTCAACATCCCCATCATCAAGCCTAAGCTAAGAGACCGACTGGCAAAATGTATGTGTATGTGTTCTGCTCCGAAGCGCCTGCAATGACCGGCAAAGTAACAGGAAGTCGTTAACTCATAAACTGCTTTTGCAAATTCGAGCGGGCTATGGGCCAGCAAAGTTACCAGCCAAAAGCAGACTCTTGCGAAACGAAGCGGGTGTGTAATGATTTCCTGTAAAGTTACGCTTAATTGTATAAAAATATTAGGGCGAAAAACGGCACGCTTGTTCCATTTGACCAGAAGTTTGGACAAATTTTCAAACTTGCCCGGCCTGCAACTAACCAACGGCAAAACCTGCCATTCGGCTTTTTCATGTGCCTCGAGCTCGTTGGCCACAAAGGTCATACTAACTTTCAAACTCGAAACAACGTATGCTATTTTCATCGTTACTCTACTACTCTGTTGCTTGTAAATTGAGAGAGTGTCATTCCGCACTTGATGCGGAATCCAGACCAATCGATAACTCTGGATTCCTGCTTTCGCAGGAATGACAAGTCATATGTTCAATTGTGAAACAGTACTATTGTTCTACATTAACTCGGATGTTGATTGCTGAGGGCTGCTTCGTAGCTGAGCATAGTCAATTCAGCTATATGCTTCCAGCTATATTTTTCTTCGAGTTCAGAGTTGTAATGGGACTGAAACTTATCGAGACTATCCAGCGCATTTGTAACTGCTTCAGCCAATGGTTCTACGGCACCGGACTTGACAACCAATCCAACCTTATCTGAGGACACAAGTTCCCCCATCGCCCCGATATCGCTGACGACCACAGGTTTTTTATGCGCATAGGCGCGAAGCAATACTCCACTCTGTGCTTCAAATTTCAAATAGGGTAATACAACAAGATTAGACGCTGCAAAGAAATAATCCACATCTTCTTCCGGAATAAAATGGATAAAGGTTTGCACATGCTCTGACAAATCGTATTTTCTAATCATATCGGAGTATGACTCGAAATTAAATCTGCCGAGAAGACCGCCGGCAATAACCAACAGGACCCGGCGATTACGCGATTTGATGATTTCCAATGCTTTAAGAAGAATATCCAGACCTTTGTTAGAACGAATCGCCCCGAAGAAAAGTATTATCTGACGGCCTGACGGCAGATTTAATTTTTTCCGTGCATCTGTCGGGTCCGGTGGATTTTGCAGGCGCATAATTCCATGGGGGATTACATCTATATGGTCGGCGCAAGCACCCCAGTGGTCAACCAGTTGTTTTTTGCCATTCTCATAGTGAACTATCGAACGGTGGGGGATTTGAAGGCTCCGTTTTATAAATGAAGCTTTGCTGACAAAACGCTCATAATGGGGCTTAACGTCGTGGACGGTAAGCACTACAGGCAAATGTCGTATTAGGGGCTTTAGAAAAAACTGGTCTAATAGCGGAGTGCCAACGCCCTGAAAATGAACTACATCGAAATGCTCGCGAACAGCAAATCGGTTCCGCCGCAAGCTGTTAATCAGGCTTCTGCAAAATCGGTCCGCCGCCCAATGCAGTTGCGACCACTGCTTTTTCTTATCTATAAACTTAAACAGACGTCTTTCAACTCTGAACGGTCTTGGCAGGTCCGCCCACAGTGGATTGGTAAGTACGGTTACTTCCGCACCGATTCGGCACAAACCACTACATAATGCATCGGTGTATGCGTATAAGCCCCCTGTGCTTGCACCAGCTACCATTAGTACACGCATATTTAATAGTTCCTTTTCTGCGGTAATTGGTGTAGTGAGTGGTGAGCAGAATAAGTGAAAAGTGCCTAAAGTTTAGAGTGCCTAAAGTTAAAAAAATGATAACTTTAGTTCACTTTAGGCACTTCAGCTCACTTTAGTTCACTTTCCTGACAACCAATTAACCACTCACATACGGCTCGCTTTCCTGGAAATCTTCCGTCTCTTGATGGAAACTTAGATAGATGTCCTGCCAGTTGGCCATTATAGCAGCGAAGCATATCAACAGCGGCGCGGCACGGGGATTCGAAAATATAGGATGGAAGAATCCATCTGCCGCCAATGCTATCATCATTAAGAAGCACGTTGCTCCGTAATATCGCATATATGGGACATCGCTCCTGGATAAAGCGAAACTCCGCACAAGAATAGCGAATATCAAGATGAGCACTGTTGCCAATCCGAGTAAACCACATCTATCCAGCCAGCCTAAATACTCTGAATGGTAAAAACCCACCAGAGGGTCTTTCCCTGCTGGTGCCGGATGCAGCGCTCCGATACCCCTGCCGGTCAATATAAAATAAGGTTCCTGCTTGTAGCTTGAAAGGATTATTTCATGTTCCATGGCCCTCCAGGTGCCTTTCTGAAAGGGGCTTGGTATTTCAACTTTGCCTGTTCTTGTCGTTCCGGCTCGAAATCTTTCCAGGACATCGAAACCTATTGCGGAGGCGGCCCCCACCACGAGCAGGCCGGCAATCCCGTACGCAAGCAAAGTTCTGGCCCTGCCCTTGACGAACAAAAGTGAAGCTATTGCGAGAACACCCATTGCCCCGTACATTGACCTTGTTTCACTCAGTGCTATACCGCCTATACCGACCAGCAGCACAAACACAGATACGGGGAGGAAGCCGACTTTGCTTACTAATCTGCCTATGGCAATACTTACCAGCGAAAGATAGAGCAAAGGAACAATAGTATAACTACCTCTCTCACCTCCTAATTGTGTAGCAGTATCAATTTCGGCGGCCCGCGGTGTGAATGCGCCAAATCTGATTAAAATATGTACGGCAAACATCGCTAAGAGCAAAACGACCAGGAATTTCAAAAATCCATTCGCGCGAGAATAGTTTGTGAAGTACCTGAGCCCGAATATCATAGCTGCTACAAAATGCGCCACCCTCGAATATGTAAAGGCGGTTTGAGTGTACATCAGCAGGCCTTGTATCAGCGCAAGTGCGGTTACTAATGTTAGGACAATGAAGCATTTTCCAATAATGCCGGAACGATATTGCCGCTCTTGCGGCACAAAAAGCGCCGCCGCTAATGTTAACCATGCCAGGACGTCCGCCGGTGACCAGGTGCGGGGCATACCGAGGTTACCCGCACTATATATGAAGCTGGCAAGTATGCTGTGGAACGTAACGGATATCAGGAATATGTAAAACACCCACTTCGGCTTCAAGACCACCAGCGGCAAACATACTACTATCGTAATCAAACACAGTACTGCAATAAACGTTGCCATCAGGTTCCTCTAAAAATAAGGCTTCTGATTAAAGTCGGAAAATAAAGTCTAAAGCTAAATATCGGAAATCAAAGGGTGGGATTACAGTGCAAAAATCAGAAAATTTAAGTATTTTCATTCGATTTTTGATTTTTTTGCTCTATGTTCGGCAGTTTTCATACCACTCTATTTTTCCTCGCGGACCTGCTTAATCATCCTTGCAAAATCTTCCCTGACCTGCGTGCACATTTTGGAGCCTACCTTTTGTTCTTTCTGGTTGATAGAGTCTGGGTTATTGTTGATTTCACCGAAGAGTTGTATCAGTTTCTCTGTGCTGAGCTGCGCATCGGTAATGCAATATTTTTCGAGTCCGAACTGGGCCATAAAATCTTCTGTTTTCTTGTGATATGCAATCGCAAGCAGTGGCGTTGCAGCCACTAACGAGAAGATTTGTGAG
>JAUWBX010000340.1 GCA_030609625.1 Phycisphaerae bacterium | reverse complement strand
ACTTATCGGCAAAATTCTTACCTGCTCCGGCGAAAGCCACAGTGGTAAATTGCCTGCATAGTGTTCTATTAGAATACCTATAAAGCGTTCGAAAGAACCGAGAACAGCCCTGTGAATCATAACCGGCGTCTTTTCGGTGTTATCTTTGTCGGTATAGACCAGGCCGAAACGCTGCGGCATCGAAAAATCCAGTTGAATTGTACCTAATTGCCACGACCTTTTCAGGCAATCTTTTATATGAAAATCAATTTTGGGCCCGTAAAATGCACCATCGCCCTCGTTGATTTTATACTCAATATCTTTGTGCTTGAGGGCTTCCTCAAGGGCGTTTGTAGCCGTTTCCCAAATCTCGTCCGAGCCGATGTGCTTTTCGGGCTTAGTGGAAAGCTCAATGCGGAAATCTTCGAACCCGAAGACCTGATATATCTCAAAGGTAAGTTCAATGACCCCTATTATCTCGGACTTTATCTGCTCGGGGATGCAGAAAATATGAGCATCATCCTGGGTAAATTGCCTTACCCTGAAAAGGCCGTGCATAACACCGCTGGCCTCGTGTCGATGCACCAGGCCAAGCTCGGCGACGCGCATCGGAAATTCGCGATACGAGTGCTGCCGAGTCTTGTAAACCAGACATCCGCCGGGACAATTCATCGGCTTTATCGCATAGCTTGTCTCATCGAAACTGGTAAAGTACATATTCTCTTTATAATTGTCCCAGTGGCCGCTCTTGTGCCAGAGCTGCTCATTAAGAATTATAGGTGTGAGGATTTCCTGATATCCGTACTTATTGTGAATGCCCCGCCAAAAGTCCACAATGGCATTCCAGATAATCATTCCTTTTGCGTGAATGAATGCAAAGCCGGGGCCAGCCTCATTGAAACTAAATAAATCCAGTTGCTTGCCTAATACGCGGTGGTCCCGTTTTTTTGCTTCGACTAACCTTTGCAGGTGGTCGTCAAGCTCTTTTTTGGTTGGCCAGGCGGTGCCATACACCCGCTGGAGCATTTTTTGTGTCGGGTCGCCGTGCCAATAGGCGCCGGCTACGGACATAAGCTTAAAGCTTCCAACCTTGCCGGTGCTGGGCATGTGGGGGCCCCGGCATAAATCCTCGAAGCCATCTGCATGCGAGTAAAAACTAATAACATCGCTATCCGCATGGCTTATATTGTCGGTCTTGTATTTATCGCCAGCCAATTTCGCTAAGGCCTCGGTTTTGGTCATTTCTTTGCGAACAAACGGCTTGTCGGCTTTGACGATTTCAGCCATCTTCTCCTCGATTCGCTCGAAATCGGTTGGCCGAATCGGCTCATCAAGGTCAATGTCATAGTAAAATCCATCTTCAACGGTTGGCCCATAGACCAGTTTTGTATCCGGCCAAATACTGCATATAGCTTCAGCCATTACGTGGGCGCAGCTATGGCGCATAACATCAAGGCCTTCGTCATCTTTGAGAGTGATGATTTGAACCTCTGCCTCGCTATTAATAGGCATGGATAAATCTACCAATTGGCCATTTACTTTTGCCGCTACGGCTGCTTTGGCAAGTCCTGGTCCTATCTGTTCAGCTAATTGCCTTGCCGTCGTGCCGTCGGTAACTTCTAATGTGCTGCCGTCAGGCAGTGTAACTTTTGCCATATATCTATCCACTAATACCAATCCTCTTTGTGTTTGTCTATTGCTCTGTTGAAAAGTTACAAAAACTGTCATTCTGAACGGAGCGCAGCGGAGTGAAGAATCTCTTTATGGCTCAAGAATTGAGATTCTTCGGCTTCGCCTCAGAATGACAGTCCATGTTTTCAACAGAGCATTTGTCTATGAATATATCAGCGTGGCCAAAATTGTCAATATTATTTATCGTCAGATTTATTTCTTGTCATACAGGGCTTTTATCTATATAATAAAAGTAGTCGTGTGAAAGTACAAACTGATAGCGAGGAAGGTAGAATGGATGTTAATCTTGTTCTATTTAAAAAAGGCGGCTCGCAAAAGGCTTTTTCTGTCGCCAGCGGTACTACGATAATTGGCCGACGTCACGACTGTGATTTGTGTATCCCCCTTACGGTCGTTTCTAAAAGGCACTGCCAGTTGAACCAGAACAAAGAGGCCGTGAAAATTCGAGACCTTGACTCGCGCAACGGCACGTTTCTTAATGGTAAACGTATAGACGAGACAACGGTTAAGGCAGGCGATTATATCAGAATAGGCCCGCTTACGTTCCTGCTGCAGATTGACGGTGAGCCTGAAAAAATTATGCCACCCAAGGCCAAACCAAAACCCCCAGCGAAAGTACCTCCACCAAAGGTGCTGGCAGAGGAGTTGTCCGGCAGCTTCCCTGAATTGGAGCTGGATAAGTCTGATTCTTTCTTAGCTGAGCTTGAAGATATTTGAACACCCACGATAAGGATTTGCAGGATTATTTGAGAAATCAAAAAAACGATTCCTCCAAACAATATACGCCTGATTTCTATTTTGCATAACTCATCACAACTAAAATAAGGAGATTCTATAATGAAACCGAGAATGTTAATAGTCAGCGTGTTAATTGTCGCAAGCGGCCTTATTACTTGCAGCTTCGCTTTACAAAAGGCGAGCACAATTAGCTGGAAACATATATCAACTGCAAAAGGCGACCTTCCAACTCCAAACAGCGGCACACAGCAGACCTCCAGTATCGTATGCGACATCGATAAGGACGGCGTTAATGACTTTGTTATCACCGAGCGTACAAAAGCACCTTCGGTCGTCTGGTATCGCCGAGATTCGGACGGCTGGACAAAATATGTGGTCGATGACCAAGCCCTGCATATCGAAGCCGGAGCAGACTTCTGCGATATCGATGCAGACGGAGACCTTGATATAGTCTTCGGGGGCGACTCACGAGATAACAGACTCTGGTGGTGGGAAAATCCATATCCCAAGTTCCGTCCCAAGACCCCCTGGAAAAGGCGGGAAATCAAAAATTTCGGCGGCAAAAAACACCACGACCAGATTTTCGGCGACTTCGACGGTGACGGCCAAACCGAGCTTGTATTCTGGAACCAGGGTGCCTGCAAACTGTATATCGCTGAAATTCCAAAAAATCCTAAGAAAGCCAATAACTGGCAGTGCACAGAGATTTACTCCTGGAGCAAAGACAGCGAAATGGAACAGCGGGGAACATACCCCGGCTTTAAGGGAATCAACGAACATGAAGGACTGGCCAAGGCGGATATTGATGGTGACGGCAAGCTTGATATAGTCGGCGGCGGACGCTGGTTTAAACATAACGGCGGAACCAGCTATACACCAAACATTATCGACGCCAGCTACGCATTCTCTCGCTCAGCAGCCGGGCAGTTGATTAAGGGCGGCCGGCCGGAAGTCATCTTAGTCGTAGGAGACGGCCAAGCTCCTCTGATAATGTACGAATGGAAGAAAGGCACCTGGGTCAGCAAAAAATTGATTGAAGAGATAGACTGCGGCCATTCATTATCGCTCCTCGATTTTAACGGCGATGGCAATCTTGACATCTGGGTGGCGGAAATGCGCTTAGGCGGCAGGAATCCGGATGCAAAAAACTTGATTTTATTTGGCGATGGCAAAGGAAACTTTAAAACGATACAGGTTTCGAGCGGAATCGCCCTGCACGAATCCAAAATCGCCGACCTCGATGGAGACGGCGATTATGACATTTTGGGAAAACCCTACGGCTGGGAAACACCCCGGCTGGACATCTGGCTAAACCAAAGCAAATAGCACGACCACTGTCATTCCGAGCGGAGCGCAGCGAAGCCGAGGAATCTATTCAAACCAAGTCCGCGGAGCGATTCCACTTTTACTTGACCATTTCGAAAATAACAGCGTTTCCAAAAAACTACGAAGGCGGGCATGTGCCGCTCAAACAGGCACTCGTCGGACAAGGGCCGCTCGGGCAGGATTCGCAGGCTTGGCTCGCCGACTTGCTT
>JAUWBX010000208.1 GCA_030609625.1 Phycisphaerae bacterium | reverse complement strand
AGTCCGGCAGCAAACCCTTATCCTCAAGACGAACTAACCACAGTTTACGAAGCGGCCGTCGAAGCGATTGTTATGGAGACCGGTGTTACAAAGGGCTATTGCCTTGTGGTCGGCGCCGAACGTGGCCGTCTGGCCTGGGAACTGGCGCGGCGAACTGACCTGACTATTATCGGGGTCGAACCCGATACGGAAAAAGTTGCCGCAGCAAGATTAGCACTGGACGCGGCGGGCCTATACGGCCAGCGTGTAATCATTGATGAGGGTAATCTTTCGAGTCTTCCGTACTCGAACTACTTTGCCAACCTGATTGTCTCCGACAGTCTGCTGCTGACCGGAAAGATACCCGGTAATCCCGATGAGCTTGTGCGGCATCTAAAGCCGTGCGGCGGCGCTGTTTGTCTCGGCGTGCCGGCCAATACATCTGGAAAAGCAGGTGCCGTCTCTTCCGAGCAGCTTGGCCAGTGGCTGAGGCGGCTGGAATTAGGACAATGCCGAGTAAGCCAAACCAACGGCTGCTGGGCGACTCTCAAGCGCGGAGCACTGCCCGGAGCAGGCAAATGGACACACCAATATGCCGGACCGGGCAACACGGCCTGCAGCGACGACCAAATCGTGGGTGGTCCGTTGGGTCTTCTGTGGTTTGGTGACCCCGGGCCGGCCCCGATGGTCAATCGCCACGACGCCGCCGCTGCGCCTCTTGCGGTCAATGGCAGGCTATTCATCCAGGGTGAAAACGTCGTAATGGCCTACGATTCTTACAACGGCGTTCTGCTGTGGAAACGTGATATCCCCGGTGCGATGCGGACGCGATTGAAAAGAAGAGAGTGCGGCAACATAGCCGCCTGCGAAGATAGTTTCTTTGTTGCCGTCGGCAATAAATGTCTGCGGCTCGATGCCGAAACAGGCCAGACTCGCCAGACTTACAATATGCCTCCCGCCGCCGAAGGCAGCTCACATCGGTGGGGATACCTCGCCTATGTTGACGGTATCCTCTACGGCAGCGCGATGAAACAAACAGGCGTCTCGGATTCGATTTTCGCCATTGATACGCAGAGCGGCGAGACGCTATGGAATTACGGGGGCAATCCGCCTGGGGACGCCTTACGGCGGAACATCATTAATCTGACTATCGCTGCCGGGGACGGGTGGCTGTTTTTCATTGACAGCTCGCTGAGGCCGCAACAGCGGCAGCAGTTACTGCAGCAAGACAAAACACATCTGATGAACCTTAGCCCCGAAGAGGCCAAAAAAGCAGAAGCAGCGCAAAAGAAACTCGATGTCCGCCTTGCCGTTGCGCTGGATGCTCAGACGGGCGGGAAGCTCTGGGAAAGGGCTGTCGATGTAACCGACTGCAGCAAGATTGGAATAGGCGGCGGCGAGTTGACGGCGATGTACCATGACGGCGTCGTGGTCCTGTGCGGGGCGAACGCAAACGGTCATTATTGGAGTCAGTTCCTCTCGGGCCAGTTCTCGCAGCGTCGGCTGGTGGCCCTCTCGGTTAAAAATGGTGAGGTTCTCTGGGCCAAAGACGCCAACTATCGCCATCGTCCGCTTATCATCGGCGGTATAGTCATTGCTGAACCCTGGGCGTTTGACCTCAAGACCGGCCGGCAAAGGACGCGCAGTCACCCACTGACCGGTGCCGAGACAACGTGGCAGTTCCTGCGTCCGGGCCACCACTGCGGAGCGATTTCCGCCTGCCCACAAATGCTTTTGATGCGTTCGGGCTATACGAGCTACTACGACCTGCAAAACGACAGCGGCATACGTCATTTCTCCGGGCATCGAACCGGATGCTGGATTAACGCAATCCCCGCTGACGGCCTGATCCTTGCACCTGAAGCCAGTGCCGGCTGCATTTGCCTTTACCCCATAGTCTGCTCGATTGCACTTGAGCCTCGCCCGGGCTACGACCGATGGGGCATCTACAGCACCGGCGGAGCCAACACGCCCGTTCAACACCTGGCCGTCAACCTCGGCGCACCCGGCGACAGACGCGACAGAAACGGCAGACTATGGTTCGGCTACCCGCGACCCGGACTGCCTCGAGACCGTGCAGCATTGGGCTTCTCACTCAAACTGGGAATGGACTTTTTTGGCGGGCCGGAGTATCCTCGGCGCAACAGCGAAACTCAGACTGTGGATGGAACCGACGCTCCCTGGCTGTTTGCTTCCTGTGCCCGCGGACTTAGGCGCTGCATCGTGCCGCTTTTGTCCAAGGCAGAGAGGGCAGCCGAATATACGGTCAGACTATATTTTGCAGATTTCGATAATGAGCAGGCAGGCAAACGCATCTTCGACATCAAGCTGCAGGGACAGGTGGTTCTCGACGGCTTCGACATTGTCAGGGAGGCAGGAGGTCCCCGCAAAGCTATTGTACGACAGTTCCGGGGCATTGCGGTTAGGGAGAATTTGGAAATCGAACTCGTTGCGCAGGATAAGAAGCTCTTATCGAAGAACGGCGTGCCTGTCCTTTGTGGTGTGGAAGTGCTGCGCGAAAGAAAAACCGCCGAAGTCGCAACAATGGTCCGTGCTCGACAATAAAATAAGTTCGTAGTTGTGAGTTCATAGTTCATAGGCTACGAACAACGAACTACGAACAATGAACTACGAACAATGAACCTGTTAAGAACAAGGAGAAAAATGAGCACAAATCTCACCACACGTCGTCAGTTATTAAGAGCAATAGGGCTGGGAGCTGCGATGCTGGTGTCGGGGCAGGCGCAGGTATTCTCGGCCGACAAGAGGAAAAAGCAACCGAATATTCTATTTATAACAGCCGATGATATGAACTGCGATTCACCGGGCTGCTTCGGTGGGCAGACTCCAGATATTACGCCTAACATTGACCGTCTGGCTTCCGAGGGTATGCGTTTTGCCCATGCTCATATTACGATAGCGGTCTGCCAGCCCAGCCGTTCAGTATTGATGACCGGCCGCTACCCCCACCGCAATGGGGCCGAGGGCTTTCAACCGATTAATACCAGTGTGCCGACGCTACAAGAGAGCTTACATAACGCCGGCTATCTCAACGGTATCCTTGGCAAGGTCAAACATCTGGCACCTATTCATAAGTTCAAGTGGGACATGGTGAATGATGTCGGAGAATTGGGGCACGGCCGTGACGCGAAGCTTTATTATAAGTTTGCCAAAGACTTTTTCCAACAGGCAGCAAACAAAGAGCAGCCTTTTTTCCTGATGGCCAATTCACACGACCCGCATCGGCCTTTTCACGGAAGCTTACAGGAGCAAAATAAGTTTAAACAATCGCTAAAAGATATCTCTGCCCCATCGCGTGTGTATCGAAGTGAGGAAATCCAGGTCCCCGGCTTTCTGCCCGATGTGCCTGACGTACGTAAGGAAATAGCACAATACTATAGCTCGGTCCGCCGCTGCGATGATACGGTTGGAGCGGTGATGCGCGCTCTGCGCGAATCAGGCCAGGCGGAAAACACTTTGATAATGTTCATCTCAGACCATGGTATGCCTCTGCCGTTTGCCAAGACAAACTGCTACCTTCACAGCACGCGCACACCGTGGATTGCTGTTTGGCCCGGCAAAATCAAGCCCGGCACTTTAGACAAACGACATTTCATATCCGGCATCGATTTTATGCCCACTGTGCTTGACGCGGCTGGACTGGTTCAGACCAAAGGAATGGACGGTTTTTCGTTTTTACCGACTCTGCTCGGTCAACGACAGGTTGGTCGTGATAAGGTCTTCACACAATTCCACCAGACTTCCGCAAAAAACCGCTATCCAATGCGATGTGTACAGAATGACAGGTTTGGATACATTTTCAATCCGTGGTCTGACGGTGAACGGGTCTTCAAAAACGAATCCCAATCCGGCTTGACGTTCAAAGCGATGCGGGCTGCTGCGAAAACCGACCCGAAGATTGCCGCTCGCGTCAAGTTCTTCCAATATCGAATCATTGAGGAGTTTTATGACCTCGCAAACGACCCTGATGCGCTGCATAACCTCAGCAACGACTCAAAATATAAAAAAGAGCTTGACAAGATGCGGAAAGAACTGTTAAACTGGATGAAACATACTGACGACCCGGCATTAGAGGCATTCACAAACCGCAGTTCGCCAGAAGCTCTGAAAAAATTCATGGCCGAACAGGATGCCAGGGCCGGAAAGAAACAGAAAAAAAGAAAAAATCGTAAAAAACGAACGTCATAGAAGAAATTCTTTTACAAAATGAAGGGAGTTAGGAAAATGAAAAAGAATAACTTAACCAGACGAAAGTTTTTGGCTACTGTGTCAACAGGTACCATCGCAGTGGCATCGGGGGGAATAGGTGCCTATGCAAATGTAAGCAAAAAAGCAGGTAAACTTGCAATCCTCGGCGGTAAGCCGGTCAGGACCAAATGTTGGCCTTCCTGGCCAATCTGGGACAAATCGGCCGAAAAATCTATTATATCCGTATTACGCAGCGGAAATTGGTTTCGGGGCCGGGGTACAAAGGTTTCAGAATTTGAAAAAAAGTATGCCGAATTAATGGGAACAAAGCGTTGTCTGGCCACAGCCAATGGTACCACGGCTCTGCTGATAGCTCTGCACGCACTGGGCGTCGATGCCGGAGACGAGGTTATTGTTTCGCCTTACACATTTATTGCCACGTATAATGTGCTTCTCCTTAGCAAGGTCCTGCCGGTTTTTGCCGATACCGACCCCGAGACCTTCCAGATAAATCCGGATAAAATAGAAGAAAGAATCAACGAAAATACTAAGGCGATTATGCCGGTTCATATTCTCGGGCTGCCGGCAAATATGGACAAAATTAATGCTATTGCCAAAAAGCATAACCTGCTGGTGGTCGAAGATGCCTGTCAGGCCTGGATGGCGGAATGGAAGGGCAAAAAGTGCGGCACGCTGGGAGACCTGGGCTGTTTCAGTTTCCAGAACTCCAAGAATCTCCCCTGCGGTGAAGGCGGTGCCATTGTTGGAGATAACGATGAAATAATGGACAGATGTTACTCTTACCACAACTTTGGCAGACCCTATGGAAGTGTAACCGGCAGAGGACATGCTATCATGGGGACGAAATGCAGAATGGCTGAATACCAGGCCGCTATAGTACTTGCTCAGATGAAACGTCTGGAAGAACAAACTCAAACCCGCAACGAAAACGCCATGTATCTCACATCCCGCATCAAGGACATCCCCGGGATTATTCCCCATAAATTATATGATGGTGTTACCCGGGCGGCATATCATCTCT
>JAUWBX010000083.1 GCA_030609625.1 Phycisphaerae bacterium | reverse complement strand
CCGAGCAAATCACCGGAATCCATTGCCACCAACCTAAACCGGGATACAGAACAAAAATAGGCGAAGCCAAAAGGTTAGCCACTACTCCGGCGGAAAATATAAATTTCCTCGGCACTTTCCGATGGCCGGGCAGACAATAAGAGAAAGGCTTATTCACTACTTCTGCGGCCAATGTTACTGACAAAAACCCAACAAAAAGCGCCGACGCCACAAGGATTATGAATTTCCCTTTTCCTGCCGCATGTTTGTCCATCGCTTCTGCGATACCTGCAAACACAAGGAGCCCCAAAAACACATAAACCAGCCAAAGCCCCCGACGTTGATAAAGATGCTTCAAATTAACGGTCAAGATACCCATTTTCTTTTTGCTCCGTTTACCCATATATTTCGCCGGTCTTTTAGCTAACAACAATCTTGTAGATATCTTCCAGCGTCAATGTTTGTATCTCGATTTTACATTTTAATCCTTGCGCAGCTTCCTCAATTTGTTCTTCTGAAGAATCCTGCACAGTTAGTATCGCCTGTCCGTTGCTTCGCTGGCACTGCACCACGTTTGCGAACGGCAGCTCGGCTGGCAGCACCCCACCCAAAGCGCTAACACGCACCCGGCTGAATCGCTCACGCAACTGGTCAAAGCCGCAATCTAACAGGATACGTCCTTGTTTCATTATCACCGTATGGTCAATAACCTTCTCCACATCGCTTAGTATGTGCGATGAAATGATAATCGTGCGATTCTCATCCTGTATAATCTGCAGCAGCAAATCCAGGAACTGCGAACGTGCTATCGGGTCCAGCGTTGATGCCGGCTCATCCAGTATCAACAGCTCCGGCTCAAAACCTATGGCTAACAGTATTGCCAGCTTCTGTCTCTGCCCCGGCGACAGAGACCCGACACGGGCAGTGGTCGAAATCTCATAATCTGCAATGTACTTTTCTTCCAGTTCGTGGTTCCAGTTCGGATAGTATGTGCTGACGTAACGGATGAGCTGCCTGGTTGTCATCCATTCAAGAAGCTCACCTTCCTGATGAACATACCCAATCCGCCCAAGTTCTCTCGGCCCTAATTTTCCGGCATCGCAGCCGAATGTAGTACACTGTCTTTCATCTGCAAGGTACAGCCCGATTATGTGTCGAAGTAATGTACTTTTGCCTGCCCCGTTGGCTCCCAGCAGCCCTATAATACTGCCCGGGTATATCTCCAGGTCAATCTCGTCAAGGGCTTTTGTCTTTCCGAATCGCTTGCAGACGTTGTGCATCTGCACTATTGAATTTTCGCTATTCATTAGATTAACTCCTCGTTCTCGAATTATATTTGCGATACAACTTAGCCAACATTTCTCCGGCTTTTTTCTCAGGTATCCCAAACTGCACTGCCGTTACCGCCGCCTTTCTCATAATTTCTTCTAAGAGCTTGCCTTTAGTCCGCTCCTTCTGGTCCTTTCGCAGTCTGGCTGCAAACAACCCTATCCCCCGGCGTCTTTCGACCAGTCCCTCAACCTCAAGCAGGGCGTACGCTTTGCTGATTGTCATCGGATTGACTCGAAGTTGGGCCGCAAGCTCACGCACTGGCATCAGTTGCTCTCCTTCGCTAAGTTGACCGGACATTATCTGCCGACGTATCTGCTCGATTAGCTGGCGATAAATCGGCACTCCGCTGTGATGGTCAATTTCCAGTAGCATATCGTTTTTGTTCCTGTTCTGTATTAGTGTATTACTTAACTAATACACTATACCCGCTAAACAAGCCCGGTGCAATAAAAAAATAAAATTTTTTTTCAAAAAAATAATTCTAAGGACTGGTAAAGAAATTACTCAACTTGACTGACTTTTAAACTGTCATGCTGAGCGAAGCGAAGCATCTGGCCTTAGAACAGGATTTTGTCCCGTTGCGAATGTGAGATTCTTCGCGGAGTTTATCCTTGAGCAAAGCGAAAGAATGACAAGTTGCATATGCTCTTGTCAGAGCTATACTTATGTAAAAGTCAGTCAAGTTGAGTATTTACAAGTCCTAAAGCACTTTTTGTCCGGGTTTTGCTCCGGTGTCGGCTGAGAGCATAAAGATGTCTTTTCCGCCGGTGCCCGCTGCCAGAATCATACCTTCGGACAGCCCGAACCTCATCTGTCTGGGCTTGAGATTGGCCAGATAGATTACGATTTTGCCGGTCAGCTCCTCCGGCTTATAGGCAGTGGATATGGCGGCAAGAACGGTTTTTTTCGGCCCACCCACATCCAAATCCAGACGCAGCAGCTTGTCGGCACCTTCGACCGCCTCTGCCTTAATAACTTTTGCGATTCGCATATCAACTTTCGCGAAATCTTCAATTGTGCATTCCGGCTTGAATGGTTCGGCGGGACTTGTCGCCATTGGCTGTGGGCTTTGAGTTTGTTTACTTTCTTCCATCATTGCATTCACCTGTTCTTCATCAATTCTTTCGACTAATCGTTCAAAATCGTTTATCTTGTGATTTTCCAGCACCGCCTCGATGTCTTCAAAACTTAATCTATCGACATTAAGGAATTTTTCAACTTTTTCAGCGTATTTGGGCAGGATGGGTTTGAGGTAAATCGTCAAAATGCGGACGGCATTTATTACGGCAGTTAAGGTCGTTCGCGTTTTTTCCAAATCAGTTTTTATAGTTACCCAAGGCTGATTCTGTTCGACGTATCGGTTTGCCTCGTCGGCCAGAGAGATGATTGTTCGGACAGCGGCAGCAAATTTAAGGTTCTCATAGTCTTCTATAATTCGGTCTTTTGCAGCGGTGAGCTTATTGATTAACTCGGTACCCCGGTTGTCTAATCGTCCAAGTCGGCCGTCAAGTTTTTTCGTCAGCATCGGGCCTGAGCGGGAAGCAAGGTTTGCGAATTTGCCGACCAAATTGGAATTCGTTTTGTTTATGAAATCCTCAATCCTCAAATCTATATCTTCGATACTGTCGGTCAGCTTGCTTGCGTAGTAGTATCGCAGGTATTCCGGGCTTAGGTGTTTAACGTAGGTGCTTGCCTTAATAAAAGTTCCTCGGGACTTGCTCATTTTTTCGCCGTTCACGGTCAAAAAACCGTGGACGAAGAGCTTTTCAGCGGTCTTAATGCCGGCACCAATCAGCATTGCGGGCCAGAAAAGCGCATGAAAATACATAATGTCCTTGCCGATGAAGTGATAAAGCTCGTATTCGCTGCTGTTTGCTCCCGCAGAGCTGGTGCCCGGCCAGAGATTATCAAAATCAATGTTGTTTTTATCACAGTAGTTTTTGGCCGAAGCCATATATCCGATAGGCGCATCCAGCCAGACATAGAAGAATTTCTTTTCTTCTCCGGGTATTTTGAACCCGAAATATGGTCCGTCGCGGGATATGTCCCAGTCCTTCAAGCCCGCTTTGAACCATTCATCGAGCTTGTTTGCTACTGATTTTTGCGTATGTCCACCGGCGATAAGGTCTTTGAGTTGTTGTTCGTAATCAGCGAGCTTGAAAAAATAGTGCCTGGATATTTGCAGAATCGGTTTTGCTCGGCAGGTTGAGCAATAGGGATTGATCAAATCGATGGGCTGATAAGTTGCGCTGCAAACTTCGCACGAATCGCCGTATTGGTCCTCGGCTTTGCATCGTGGGCAGGTACCGCGAACAAACCTGTCCGGCAGTGACATTTTGCAGTTTTCACAGTAGGTCTGCTCCACGTCACGAGTAACGATTGAGCCGGCTTCGTTCAGACGGTTGAAAATAAGCTCGCTGAAATATTTATTTTCAGGTGAGTGGGTCGAGTAATAATTGTCGAATTCGATATAAAAACGGTCAAAATCTGCTTTGTGCTCTTTGTGCATTTGCTCGATCAACTGCTCAGGGCTTATACCGGCAGCCCGGGCACTTATCATAATGGGCGTGCCGTGAGTGTCATCGGCGCAAAAGTAGAGACACTCGTTGCCGCACATCTTCTGGAAGCGCACCCAGATATCGGTCTGGAGATATTCTACTAAGTGCCCTATATGTATCGGGCCGTTCGCATAGGGCAAAGCTGAGGTTACGACGATTTTGCGGGGCATATTTCTTCCTTGACGATTATTGCTCCTTAGTCTCCGGGTTGTTTTGCTTGTTGTTTTTTGGGGTATTGTCTTGTTCTTCTTTTGTTGTTTTAGAGGCGGGAATTATCTCAATCTCATCGAGGGGGACAGCGACCTTTTCTCCACTTTCGTATTCGACCACAACAAGCTGCGTCAATATCTGGGTATCCACGACTTTGCCCTTGCCGTGTTCGGTCTTTACTTTGGTATTCTTTTTTGGCAGTCGTTTTTTAAGTTCTATGTAATTTTCGTCTTCATACCGCAGGCAGCACTTCAATCTGCCGCAATACCCGGAGATTTTGGCCGGGTCGAGAGTTGCCTTTTGCATCTTGGCCATTCGCATATTGATCGGCTTCAAGAGTTTAAGAAATCTTTGGCAGCAGCATTGTTGTCCACAGCTTTCTACATCGCCGAGCAGTTTGGCTTCGTCGCGAGCCCCGATTTGACGCATTTCGATTCTTGTCTGGTATTCCTGCGCGACTCTTTTTACCAGCTCGCGAAAATCCACTCGTCCATCGGACATAAAGTAGAAGATGATGCGCTCCCCGCCGAATACGTGCTCCACCTCGACTATTTTCATCGGCAGGTTCATCTCTTTGGCGAAGTGCCTGCAGCATTCCATCTCTTCTTGTGCGATTTTCCGCAGGTGTCGCTCTTCGCTCACATCGGCTGAGGTTGCGTAACGGATGAATTTGCCGGCCGGGCCCGGGACGGAACCAATATCGCTGTCCTCGAAATACTCCAGTATTTGCTCTTCGCTTAATTTAAGCTGACCACCCTTGTAGGCGGTGAGCCGGCCTACGAGGTGGCCCAATTCCAGGCCTCGGTCGGTTTTTATCACGACGCGGGTCTTGATTTTGGATATTTTGGTTTCGCGGTGCTCGAAGAAGCCGAGCGTACTCATCCGGCTGTAGCTAACCAGCATATATTTTTTATTTTTTGCCTGCTTGGGTCTTGTTTCTACTGCTTTTGGCATCCTGGTTGTCCTGATTAATACCGGTCCTAAGTTATATTATCACCCTGTCAAATTTGATTTTGCCGGTCAAAACCTGCGGCGAAACCGCAGGCTAAATATTTCTATTTGTTTAGTTCCTGTTGCGGAAAGCAAAAACCTACGATGTCACCCCTGCCCCCTGCCTCCGCAGGGGTAAACTTGTCCCCGCGAAAGCGGGGAGCAGGGGGCCAGAGCGAAAAAGCTGGATTCCCGCTGGAGTTTATCCCGCACACAATGCGGGGCGGGAATGACAAATACTGTTTCCGCAACAGTAACTATTTAGCCCCATGTTTCACGTGGGGTTCCCTGACTATAATTAAACCGTTATTCTATCAGACTCGGCGAGATTTAACAATAGCTTCTCGAAAATAAGCTTTTCATTGACGCTGGACTCTATCCAGTGCAGCATCTTATAGCAGTCGGAGATTTTTTCTGCAGACTGCTCGGCGTCGAAACGACCGGCCAACTTCCTTACCTGCTCTTTTTGGTCGAAATTGATGGCCTCTTTCGCCGGCGTAACATTCAGATTCATCGCATCGTATAAGGCTGATATGATTATTTGGACAAGGGTCTTTGCAGCTCTTCGGTTGATGTCGGTTTTACTGGTGGCCTTGTCAAGGTCAGTCCAGACGACGGCGATTTTTTTACTTTTCTCTAACAGCTTCTGAGCCAGACTCAGGGCGTCGGCAATTTCATAGTCGGCTAAGGAGCTTACCAGCTCTTTTTTGGTTTCGTAAAGGTTTGCCTCGGCCAGTTCAAGTTCTGCCCACTGGCATGCTGCGCCTAAACTGCCCTGAGCAAGACGCCCGAAGTACCGGGCCTGCTTTTCTTCGATGTCCATCTGTTGCAATTTTTCGATTATCTGCTCTTCGGCGATGGGGCCGAACCGGATTATCTGAGACCTTGATTTCGTAGTGGGCAGAAGTTTCTCCAAACGCGGGCAAAGCAGAATAATTGAGCAGTATTCGGGCGGCTCTTCAAGGACTTTCAACAGTGCATTCTGAGAATGGGCGTTTAGCCTTTCAGCTTCGCTGACGATAAAAACCTTTCTTTGCGAAAGTGTCGGCTTGGTCGAGACCTTTTCAATTAGAAACTCTCGAATAACATCTATCGGCAAATCCACGGGTGGAGGCTTGCCCTTGCCGTCTTTAGTGAATTCCCGCAATTCCTTATAGATGTGATTGAAATCCGGATGTGATTCGGCTTCGAAGAGTTGGCAGGCTCGGCACGAACCGCAGCTATCGGAAAAGTCGTTTTCTATGGTGGGTTTTTCACACAGCAGCAGTTTGGCCCATTCGCAGGCGGTCTTGTATTTACCCACCCCCTCAGGGCCGGCAAAGATATACGCATGCGCCCATTTGCCGGAGGTAAAGGCCCTCTGCAAAATATCTATTGCTTTGTCCTGACAAAAAATTTCTTTAAATGACATCTATGTAAAACTCACCTCAGAGATAAGCTGCAATATCTTCTTATGAACTGTTTCAATGTCACCTTGGCTGCCATCTACTATTTTCACAATTCCAGGGTAATACTGTGCCAATTTGAGAAACCCTTTCCTGACCTTTCTGTGGTACTCAAGAGGTCTCGAATCAAACCGGTCAACGACGACGTTTTTAAACAAGTAACTTTGATTTGCATCCTTGTGGTTCACTTTAGTTTTTTGGTATGGTTTCCGTCCGGCACGTTCAAGTCCCTCCTCAACGGGTATATCGATGATGATTGTCAAATCGGGCCAGACATCTGCAACTGCAACCTTCCCAAGTTCAATTATTTTCTCAACAGAATATCCGCTGCTGCCTTGGTAAGCACACGTGGACGATATGAATCTATCACACAAAACTGTCTTACCTGTTTCTAAAGATGGTTTGATTATTTCAGCAGCAAGTTGGGCTCGCGATGCCATAAACAGCATAACCTCTGTCTGGACATCCATAACGCCTTGGGCATCATATTTGAGAAGACGGCTAATTTGGTTCCCGATTTTGGTACCCCCGGGGTCGTTAGTTTGGACAACTGGTACGCCCTCGTTCTTGAGGTATGTGGAGAGCAACTCTAATTGGACCGTCTTCCCGCAGCCGTCCGGCCCATCAAGAACAATAAATTTGCCTGAAAATTTATCTTTTAAATTCCCTTTATTCAATTTTAGTCTTATCTCCAAAAGCTTCTCGATACAAGCGCTCGCCAATCATAAGCCGTAGAACTCCCTGCTTTATTTGTTGCTCATTGTAATCAGGATGGCGTCCTCTTACACCAGCTTCAACAATCCTGCGAAGATTATCGCTCATCTCGAATGCCATTTTAAGCCGTACTTCCGGCCCCAGCCGTCGCTGGATTTC
>JAUWBX010000045.1 GCA_030609625.1 Phycisphaerae bacterium | reverse complement strand
ATTATTCTCTGTGTCCTCGGCGGGCTCTGTGGCTTTAGCTTCCTCAACTTCAACCAGCATAGCGGTACCCGATGGGAGAACTCCACTGGCGGCAAAAGCGGCTTCAACCTTTAGATTGCGGACGTGGAAGTCGGTACCGTTGAAAGGAGTGATTTCGAGGCGGATAATGCCGACGTCTTCGGGAAAGTCAAAGGTGCCCTGGCGCCATCCACGGCCTTGGCGGCCATCCCTATGCCATTGTACCCATCCTAACTCATGAACCTTTCCTTTGATAATCGTAAAGCACCGCACGCCGCCATTGCCGCCGGGCGTTTCCATATCGGCGGCGACGGTCAACGTTCGGGCGGTGTGGCCCGGACGGATAACAAGCCGAGGCCCGGGAAAGCTATATGGTAATCCGTGGGGCTCGTCCTCGGGGGCGGTGACTGTAATTTCCGGGTGCTGCGGGTCCAAAACGCGCAACCAGAGCGTGGGCGGCAACGGCTGATAGAGAGGCAAGCGGCGAACTACCTGCCAGAATGCCTCGGCCTCCTGCGTCGAACCATGGGCGTTCCAATCGCCGCGGTCGCCAATCAAGGCCGTGAGCATCGCCCGCAGACGTGTATCGGCTGCGCCGCGCAGATTTCCGGCTGCTACTTGGGCCTCAGCCAGACGTTGCAGCGGCTCCAGACGTATATGTGCCGCTCCTGTCTGGTCCAGGGCCAGAACTTCATTTGCCTCCACCTTCAACACCGGCCACATCTGCGCGATGAGCGTTTCCAGTGCTTCAGTGCAGACTGGCACGCCACGGCCTGTCGCCTCATAGGCCAACACCGCACGCAGAGGATCATCGAGGCGATCCAGGCATAACGCGCCGAGTTTCTTCAGGACAGCGATCCGCTCCAAAACCAAATCCTTCTGCTTTCGCTGAATGTCATCAATCCAGTTCTGTCGCTCTCCTTTGCCCTTGAACCATTCGCCGTCAAGATTGATCTGGATCATGACATAGGGACCGCCACGACCGCGTGTGGGATCCCTTACATCGGTTGCTTGCTCGGTCACCGGGCGTGTGAACGCCTCAGGCGCCATATGGGTGATGCGCCACATGGTCTCAGCAGCAACCTCATAGGCGATCGCCAGCGAAGGCAAGTCTTGCCGCTCCTTGAAAAGCTGTATTGCCTCGCGCGCGTGACGAAGTTGCGGTTCGGGCAGGGCTAGGAGACGGAGAAACTTCTGCCGGGTGACGTGGAAGTCCCCCTCAACCTGTACATCGGGTTTAAGGAGTTTATATTTGATTGATAACAAGCGGTGGTCGAGCCCATTATTCTCAAGGGAAGCAAGACCCAATACCCCAATACGGCTCTGAGATGTCTTGAATGCATAGTAGTGATATTCGCCAGAGGCGGAATAAAGTATATCCGTTGAACCTGGAACCCTTTTATTAAGTATTTCCAGCGTCCTGGTTGATAGTTCACTCCACTCAGGCTCCGCTATAATTGTCGAGGCCATATTTAACGAGACAAGTGAAGATGCCCTTCGGAACAGAGCATCAACGTTGTTTTCTTTTGACCATTTAACTATTGCGTCCTTGCCGTTGATATCAAGCTCGTCCGGAACCCGAACAATCCTGTTGTTGTCAAAATCTATACAGTGCAGCACGCCATCATCATAATCTCTGATAAGAAATCCAACACGTTCGTCAAAAAGTTCCGTATCCTCACGCAGTGTTTTTACAAACTCTGTATCACGCGTCCGCTGAACCCCTACACGCGAGAAATATCTGCGAGCGGTGCCAATAGAGCTCTTGACCGGCTGTGGGATTTCCGATTTTGCTCCCTCAACCTCGACCTGCACATCGGTTTTGAAATTCGGTTTAAGAGAGACGTTTCCTATGACTGATGACCAGTAGGGACGTGATTGCAGTTTGAATTTTACAAGTCGATCCTCTTTTCGGAGGCCTGCTACGTATCGTCGATCATCTTTTTGAGTGCCTTCTATGATGCCAGAAACAGACGCCCAACCGTTAAAAGAACCTAATGAATACGAAGCGTCATATTCATTGCCTTCTCTGTCAATGGCAATCGTTTTTATTTGCTGTCCTTCAATCCGGTGTAAGATATCCACCATCGTATAGCCGGCTGATTCTGAAGTAAACCAGTACAACTCTTCGCTTCTCTGGTCAATTTTAGAAATATCTCTAACGGCCTTAGTTTTCCAGTTACCTGTAGCAAGATTAGCCTGGATGGTAGTGGAATCCAAAGGTTCTTTGAATATTGCCACTTTTGCAACCAGACCGTCTTGCCCGCCTTTTGGCAGACGTCTCATATTGATCAAATTCGTGTCTGAATGCCCCTCAATTGCAAAATGCAAACAAACCGCATCTAGTGAATTCCACGCGAGGTCTTCTTGCGAATTATAGCGAAACAAGAATTGATAAGCGTTATCACCCACTCTGGCTTTGGAAATACTGTCTTCAACTTTGATTCCTGCAGGCAAAGTGAACGGTGTTCCATCTGGTCGCCACCATTGTTTGCCTTTACTCGGATACTCACAAATACCAACTAATTCAACCGTTACGCCGTTGGGAAGAGTCTTTTTGAATCCTGAAGAGTCTGTAGCTTTTTCGGGTTCGAGGGCAAAGTCGAAAATTTCCTCGTCCTTTTTGTTAAAAACAAAATGGCCGCTGTACAGGCTTCGGCGTTCAGCTTTATATCCCGGTGCTTCTATCTTTATGGAATGATGTTCCGGCCAGGTAAGAAAACTATACTCGCCGGCCGAGTTCGTAATTGCCCCCCATTCGGACCGCACATCGGCTTTGATTTGTTCCCAGTCTGGCTTTGGCCCATAGCCATCATCGAATACTCTTGCTCCTGCTATCGGCTTGTCTGTCTGAGCATCTTTCACTACCCCCTTGATAACCAGGCTGGGAGGGCCTGGTGTACACGCCGCCATCGGCAGCAGGATTGCGGCTGCGATGATTACAACAGCCAAGCCGAGGATTCCGAGTTTTGCTCTTTTCGGCATCGGGCGATTAAGGATATGTTTTATTCGGCCGGCCAGTGCGCTTTTGGATTCCACAACGCCTATCAATCGCAAAGACAAAGCCGGTCGCTTAAAGGCCATCTTCGCCACGCTCACTAACGTTTGCGGATACTGCCGGGCCTTCTCGCCCATCGCTACAAGCACCATCTCATCAACCGCCTGCTCACGGACCCTGCGAATTACGCAATTGGCAACCCAGAGCAGCGGATTATAGAAATAGATAATCTGCAAAACAGTTTGAACCAGATTCATCCACAAATCGCCGCGCCTGATATGTGCAAGCTCGTGCAGCAAGACCGCTCGCAGTTGGCTT
Organism: Phycisphaerae bacterium; assembly: GCA_030609625.1. Classification (GTDB taxonomy): domain Bacteria; phylum Planctomycetota; class Phycisphaerae; order Sedimentisphaerales; family Anaerobacaceae; genus NIOZ-UU13. The sequence goes on along the minus strand of JAUWBX010000045.1, from coordinate 5,574 downwards.
TTACTTAAACTTGATGTCAGATTTTGCGGCACTAAAATAACAGGCCTAAATAATCCGCAAACCGCCGGGCTTGTTGCGTTGGCTGAGACTTTTAAGCCGATTTTTCTTTTTACTCCCATAGACCCGCGGCAGGATTCAAGCGTATCGGCCATAAAACCATTTGTATCTTTGGCCTGTGCGACAAGGCCGCGTACAAAAAACACCCGCTGCAACAACAATAATCCCATCGCCATCACGACAGACAGCCAGAGTACAAATATAACTCCCTGCCACGTTACCGGCGTAACCGATACCACCGGCGAACTAACCGGCTCCGTCACTGCCGGTTCAGTATCTGGTATAATCGGCGGCACAGTCGGTGCATGCCTGTAGGTTTCGATATTTGTAATGTCAATAAATGGTGGAACATTCGCCGGCGTCGGCTCCACGACTGTTACGTGCGGTTCTTCAGTTGTCTGAGCTATGTCCACATACGCCAGCCCTTCACCAAGGAAATATCCCAAACTCAAAGGCGAGGACAGCGAAGTCGGCAGAACCAGCTTGATGAGCACTAACAACCATATCCCATACCGAAATACCGCTCGCACTTTTTTCCGCAGTGCAAAATCAGTCAACAGCAAAATCAAAATCAATACGCTGGATTGAACGAGCATCGGCAGGGCAAATTCGACAAACCACAAACCTGCCGAATTGACCTGTTCCAATATCACATTCATGATATGTTCTCCATCTATTGAGACGGACTTTATGAACTTTTGTTACAGCGAAACTATTTTTTCCCTGCGGCACGGCCTTTGACGCGTTTTTTCTTAATTAGTCTTTCCAGCTCATTTAGCTGTTTTTGCGATAGCTTATGATTGTCCAATAGAAACTGCATCATCGGCGTAAGCGCCCCGTCAAAGGCCCTTTTTACTGTGCGCATAATTTCACTTTTTTGTGCCTGTATTCTGGTGACGACCGAACGATACAGGATAAGATTGCGCATTCTCTCTGTTTTCAGCAATCCTTTGGTTACCATTCGGTCCATCATTGTCTTGACAGTGCTGTAGGTCCAGTTCTTCCGGGTTTCGAGCTCTTCCTGAACGGTCGGGGCTGCGCACGGCTCATTTTCCCAGACCGCCTGGATAATCGCCCATTCGCTTTCGGTAAGCTCATAATTTTTCTTGGCCATATAAAACTCCTTATCTTTACTTTTGACGAGAATACTCTACATTTGTAAAGATTGCAAGAAAAAAATAAAAAAAATTTATTTTTTTGCCTCCCGTTCTTATTTGTAAAACTGCATCCCCCACTAAACCCCAAACTAATCAAACCCAATCTTCGAAAGTCGTTGCAGTTCTACGGACCCGTGCTCTGTAACACTTGATTTGCGGAGTTGTCACTGAAGTGGGTCATTTTCTCCGTCTTGTGTCGGCGACGTAAGTACCGATCGGGCGTCCGTTGGCCGACTCCCAGTTGCTTGCCCACAGGACGCGTTTGCCATCGGGGGAAGGAACGGCGTGGGCCTCTGTCAGGTAGTCGATTCTCTTTGTGTGCAAATGCGCTATACGCTCGGCGGTCATGCTGCCGTCCAGTTTTACAGCGACCACTTCGTCCCAGTATGGCGGCCATGCCGACCCTCGACCTTGATACGTTACGTATGCCCAGCCCGAACGCCTGACATTTCGCGTTGACGTGTGGCCGGCGTAGCCCCCGGACGTCAGGACAGTAACCTTTCCGTCCCGCAGGCGACGCTTAATCACCCGTCCAACGTCCGGTTTGGACTTGGAGACGCCGACGGCAATGTCATCGCCGTTTTCGTCTATCGTCATATCGTAGTGACTGGGCCGACCGTATTTCTCCCACAGTTTTGTGGTTTTGTTCCCCGCGAGGTCGTAAACCTGCGTTCTATCTTTCCCCCCGTCAATTTCGCCATTGAGCACAATGTACTTGCCAGACGCCGATACGGAAACCCAATCGATAGTGACGTCATTGAGAACAATATCCGGATACTTCTGTTTCTGCTCTATATCGTATGCGAACGCGATACGGTTTTCGCCCTTCATTCCAACGACGACGATAAGCCGGCCGTCCAGCGATAGGTTCCCTTCCCACGGGCCAATGCGGAATTCACAGTAGCCCGGGAAGGTGACGATGACCTCGGTCGTGTCCTTTCGGACATCCCAGTAGCCTATGGCGTTGTCTCTGACATAGACCATGATATCAGGCCTTTGGGGATGCCATCTTATTTCTCTACCCGGCCCGCCATGACGAGCAAAGCGCACGGCATAGTTCTCGCCATCAAGAAAGACTTTGTTCGGTCGGCCCTGGTGTTTTCCGAGACAAAGAAGGGTCTGGTCACAATTCCAGGCTGCGTCTTTGGAGTAATGGTGCCGCGCGACCTTGGCCCATTTGCCGTTTACGTTTGGTATATCGGCATCGGGATTTCCGGTTATTCGTGTGACTTTGGTGCCAAACACCGGGTCCACATAAGACTCCAGGTAGGCTGGTTTGCGAATGGCTGGAATATCTTTTACTGACGTGTCTGTCACCGGGTACTCCGCCGCCAATACCTTCGTTGCGACTATTGCGCAAATGAAAATCATGACACCGAGCAGCAAGGTCTTCGTTTTCACATCCCTTGTTTGTTCCATTCTTGTTGTCTCTATTGCCTAACGTTTGAAATGAGCGGCGCGGTTATACGCCCGCTCGATTGACTGGTTAGCCCGTAATATTCTCTTTATCGGGGAGAAACTATGTAACCGGAGCCTATCAAGTACTTTTTACTCAATCGGCTGCTTCACCGCACTATTAAGCTCAATCAGCGCAAAAAGGGGCTGTTATTACGGTCGTCACCGCCTCAATTCTAATCCAGTCTGCCTGCGCACCATCTGATTGAGCGTGCTATAAGTTGACGAAAGTTCGGATTCGCGTAAGCAGAGGCATCGTGGCCGAGCATGATACCGCAGACCCTGGCCTTGCCGAATCGCCTGACCCAGCTAAGTGACTTGTCACTATCCGGATGGTTCGTAGTCAAGAGTACCCGATTGTCCTTCTCAAAGCCGCAGTACTTATATCCTTCGTCGTGTATCTTGAAATCCTTCATACCTCGCGTAATCGGATGGGATGTGTCGGCTATGCGGATGCTCATATCTATATCGTGTTTATATGTGCTGCCGCGGCGCTCTTCTGTCGGTTTCAAATAGTATTTGCCGCCGATGATCTTCTTGAACTCAGGCCAATTCTGGAACGAGCCCATGTTATGGTGCAGTGCGACCAGGCCGATGCCTCGGTCGAGCAGCTTTTTGAAATTGTCCTTGCGCTTTTTCGAGATGTTCTGGGTCATGCTGTACATTACGATTACGTCGTAGTCCCAATCGCTGATGTCCTCAAATATCTCGCTGTGGTCTTTGAGCTGGACCTCAACGTACTCAATATCGTCATAGCCCTTGAACAGCGTAAAGAATGGGTCGTGCTCGAAGCCGTGCCCGCCGGTAACTACTGCTATCCTGATTTTTGAGGGCAGCGGCTTGACCATTATGTTTTTGTAATAGATGACGCTTTTCGGGTCGTGTCCCTGCAGGGCGAATGTCCCGCTGGATATTTTGCGCCCTCTGTCACTGCGAGCGACGTCTTCCGGCTCGGTGTAATCAACGGTGGTTTGGCCATTGACCTTGATGATAATTCGTTTGTCCTGCACGATGATATGTTCTGTAAACCATTGATTATCTTTGGCCGATGACCCGCGTACATCCTTTATGCCGTAGAGACTTCCGGTTTTTCTCCAATCGCTGTGAGTATTATTGACCTGGACCTCGTAGCCCTTATTCGGCCAGCCCCTTTCTTGGTACTCGGTATGGAAATATATGCCGGAATTTGCGCCGGGTTTGGTCATAACGTCGGCCTTGAGCTCGAAATTCTTAAAGTTGGCGTTTCCGACCGGCCCAACATAAAAAAGATGACTGCGAGGGCCATCGACAACTATCATACCGTCACGGACACTGAAAGTATCTTTGTTCTCGCTGGCCTTCCAGTTGTTCAGCGTCTTGCCGTCAAAAAGGCTTATCCAGCCTTCCTTTTTACCGCTGGCCTCTTTTCCCAGAGCCAACTGACAACTCGACAAAAGAACACACCAAATCAATAGTGCTAAACTTAATTTCTTTGCCATTTGATTTTCTCCTTTAAAACAATAATCAATATCGTAGATCCGCCGTCTTTGGGTGGAATCAATTTTACAGCGTCCAGGGGCTGCGCATAGCACGAGAGAGCCGACGGTTGGCGGCGGCATTGTTGACGAAACGTTCGGTTTTCGGGTCCCACTTGAGTTTTTGCTCAAGCCGTATGGCAATGTCGCTGATATGGCAGATTATGTCCGCCTGCACAGCTACGTCAATGGGACATAAAGTATCGGTTCGGCTTTTCACACAGTCTAACAGATTTCTTACGTGGTTACTGCTCTTGTGCAGATGAATTTCGTTCGGCCCGAACTCCGTTGTCAGCAGCTTTTTCGGATAAGCGTTAATGCCGGAGCGGTCAACATGCACCCACCCTTCGGTGCCCTCGAAGGCTGTGCCGTGGCCGGTCGTTCTTCCATATCGCTTGCGCCACTTTTCCGGAAACGGAATGCCGGTAAAGTTCATCGTTACATCACTGTCATACCTGCAGACAACATTCCAGTTCATAGCCGTGTCGCATACTCCCTTTGTTGGCCAGACGCCCGTGCCTTCGATTTCCACCGGGCAGGCGACTTTTTCACCGCCGCCCCACAGAGCGATGTCCAGCGGATGCACACCCCAGCCGGCGATGAATCCAAGTGCGTAGTCGGAGATGAACCACCAAAGTTTATTTGAGCAGCGGTCTTTAGTATAAGGCGTATAGGGGGCCGGCCCCAACCACATATTATAATCAAGCCATTCCGGCACAGGCGCAGGTTCCGGCGAGCCGCCTTGTGAGCTGCCGGGAGACCAAACGTTTATGGTGTGCAGCTTTCCGAGCCGGCCGTTCAAAACCAGCTCACAGGCAAAACGGAAATTGCGATTCGAGCGCTGCTGGGTCCCAAACTGGAAAACCCTCCCGTGGCGGTGCACAGCGGCACGCAGCGCCTGGTCCTGGGCCAGACTTAGTCCCATCGGTTTTTCCAGATAAACATCTTTGCCCGCTCTTACAGCCGCCAGCGCCACCAGCACGTGCCAATGGTCCGGCGTAGCAATAAGGACCGCATCAATGTCATCGCGCCCGAGCAATTTGCGAAAGTCATGATATGCTGCGCAGCTTGTGCCATAAGTGCCGGTGCTTTGGTAGTGCTTGTTCACCCGCTCCTGGGCAGCCCGGCGCACGTTGCTTTTAACGTCACAGACCGCCACAACCTGGGCATCCTTTTGGGCCAGAAAGTTGCGCATCACCCCGGTACCTTGAGGCCCAACGCCGATACAACCGACCGTGATTCGATTACTCGCGGCGACATTGCCATCTCTGCCCAGCGCCGAAGACGAAACGATATACGGAAAGCTTATCGCTCCAACAGTGGCACCGCCGGCGCGTTTTAAAAACTGGCGTCGATTAATTCCTCTTTTTCGTCGAGTAGGCATGTCGCCT
>JAUWBX010000141.1 GCA_030609625.1 Phycisphaerae bacterium | reverse complement strand
GGTCTATTATATAGTCTGCCATCTTGATAACATCAAGATTATGCTCGATTACCACTACCGTATTGCCCATATCACACAGCCGCTGAAGCACATTTAAGAGGTTATGAATATCGGCAAAGTGCAGTCCCGTGGTCGGCTCATCGAGAAGATATAATGTATGCCCCGTAGCGGCCTTGCCCAATTCGGCGGAAAGCTTTACCCTTTGTGCCTCTCCACCGGAAAGTGTCGTCGAGGCCTGGCCTAACTGCATATAGCCCATACCAACATCGGCTAACGTTTTCAATATTCGGACAATCGTCGGAAAATTCGCGAAAAAATCAAGAGCCTCGTCAATCCTCATATCGAGCACATCGGCAATATTTTTACCTTTGTAGGTAACCTGCAAAGTCTCCGGATTATATCTTTTGCCGCGACAGCTCTGACAGGTTACATAAACATCCGGCAAAAAGTGCATCTCAATCTTCTTTGTCCCCTGTCCCCTGCAGTATTCACAGCGTCCGCCTTTAACGTTGAAGCTGAATCGGCCAGGCTTATAACCGCGAATCTTCGCTTCCCGTGTCATTGAAAACAGTTTTCTTATCACATCAAACACGCCCGTATATGTAGCCGGGTTGCTTCGCGGCGTCTTGCCTATCGGCGACTGGTCTATTTCTATGACCTTATCAATCTGCGAAGTGCCGAGGACCGTCCTGTGCCTGCCCGGCTTTTCGCGAGACCGATACAGCCGGCGCTTCAAAGCCCTCAGCAGAATCTGGCTGACCAATGTGCTCTTGCCCGAACCGGATACACCAGTTACGCATGTAAATACACCGAGCGGAAATTTGACATCGATATTTTTAAGATTGTTTTGGGTTGCTTCCTTTACCTCGACACATTTTCTCAGACTGTATTTTCTTCGGTTTAACGGCAGAGCTATACTCTTTTTACCGCTCAGATAATCACCTGTCAGCGACTCGGCGCATCCGGTAATATCAGCCAGACCACCCTGGGCGACAACTTCACCGCCTTGGGCACCGGCAGCCGGGCCTATATCGATAATATAGTCCGCATTTCTGATTATATCTTCATCGTGCTCAACCACTATAACTGTATTGCCTAATCGGCTGAGCCGCTGCAATATCCCTAATAATCGGTTGTTGTCACGCCTGTGCAGACCTATCGTTGGCTCGTCGAGCACATAACAGACCCCGACCAGGCCGCTGCCAACCTGCGTGGCTAAGCGGATTCGCTGTGCCTCGCCGCCGGCAAGGGTGCTGCTCATCCGGTCTAAGGTCAGGTACCCAAGGCCGACATCCACCATAAACTTAAGCCGAGCTTTTATTTCCTTTAATACCGCAGCCCCAATCACAGCCTTCTCTTTGTATAATTTCAGTTTATTGAAAAATCCCTGTGCCTTTTCGATGCTAAGCGCGGTCAATTGATGTATGTTCTTACCTCCAACAGTTACAGCGACGGCCTCAGGCCGAAGCCGGGCACCCTCACAGCTTCGACAGGGTTGTTCCGAAAGGTAGCTGTGCAATCTGGTCTTAACATACTCGCTGGTGGTTGTTTTCCATCGCCGGACAAGATTCGGGATAACACCTTCGAATCCCACGCCGTATTTTCGCTCGTCGTCTGTCGTCGTACCGTGCATAAGAATCCTTACGTACTCTTTGGGTATTCGACTAAAAGGTATCGATTTACTGGTCCCCATCTTCCTGCAGAACCTTTTAACCAGCCGGTTATAAAAGATATTCATTCTCTTGCCCCCCTTGCGCCAGGCATCAACTGCGCCGTTTTCTAACGAGACACTTTTGTCCGGCACAATCAAGTCGGGGTCAAACTCCAGAATCGTCCCCAGACCATCACAGCTCTTACAGGCCCCATACGGACTGTTAAAGCTGAACAGCCGCGGCGATAACTCCTCAAGACTGGCTTGCGGATGCTTGGGACAGGCAAACTTTTCGCTGTATATAACCTCTTTCCATTTAGCGTTTGGCGTATAGCGTTCAGCGTTTAGTTTTTTACTATCCGCTATCCGCTGTCCGCTATCCGCTATTGCTGGCTCTTGGAGCAGCACCAGGAGTATCCCGTCAGCCAATTTTAGTGCCGTCTCCACAGAGTCAGCCAACCGGACCCGAATCGAATCTTTGATTATCAACCTATCGACAACCGCTGCGATATTGTGCTTTTTATTCTTGTTCAAAGCCGGGACGTTGCGTACATCATAGACAGCCCCGTCAACCCGCACACGAACAAAGCCTTCCCGTTGTATGCCGGCGAAAATATCTTTGTGCTCCCCTTTCTTACCGCGAACTAACGGGGCACAAATCTGGAGCTTCGTACCCTCGGCCTCCGAAAGAATCGAATCTACTATCTGCGATGAATGCTGGCTTGTAATCTCTTTGCCGCATACCCAGCAGTGCGGCTGACCCACGCGTGCAAAAAGCAGTCTGAAATAGTCATAAATTTCAGTGGTGGTAGCCACCGTTGAGCGGGGATTGCTGCTGGCACTTCGCTGCTCGATTGCAATAGTAGGCGGCAGGCCGGTAATCTCGGCCACCGCCGGTTTCTGCATTTGTTCCAGGAACTGCCGGGCGTAGGCGCTAAGCGACTCGACATATTTTCTCCGCCCTTCAGCGTAAATGGTATCGAATGCAAGTGAGCTTTTGCCCGAACCGCTTATACCCGTAATCACAACCAGCTTATCACGCGGAATATCCAGATTGATATTTTTAAGATTGTGCTCCGCCGCACCTGTAATCCTGATTGCTTTTTCCACTCGTCTGGCCATTTTACGCTCTTATTACTCTAAGCATACTCCTGCCAAAAATCCGGCAACAATCCAAACTAATAATTGTAACAAGATGCCACAAAAAGGTAAAATGCTTTTAATTGCCGATTTTAAGGGGGCTGAGCCGTTGCCGAACAACTCTATTTTCGGACGTAATAAGAAATAGGATTCTCTGGCCACGACAACCCATATATTATCGGAGGGAATTTTAACCATTAGCCTTATACTAATTTAATACTAAAATATTTAAATTTAGTATTTGACATAAACTATCCTACCTATATACTAAAATCCAATAAATTAGTATATAATTAGTATTTACATAAACTACTTGTATTAAAGGTGATAGCACAATGAAAATGCCTAAAAATCCGCCTAGTATTGAAATAATTTGGGAACAAATTAAGGCCGATAAAGAGCTAATTCCCAAGATTTTCGGCGAAAGGTTTGCACCCTTGGTGAAAGGTAAGTACCTTCATTGGGACAAACTTCTTTATTATCCGCCCCCAAAAGACCTTACCCACGAACAATGGTGGTTAGCTTTGAAAATTCAACGTCGTAATCTTTTAAAGCAGGTCTCACTGAACGACAAAAAAGGGCAACCATTTCAACACCTTGAAGTGGACCCGATACCCGAAATGCTGCACAAAATCGACCAAGGTGCTGGTGGTTTTATACAAATGCCGGAGCAAATCACAAATCCGGACACAAAAGAACAATATTATGTTAGTTCGCTAATCCAGGAAGCAATCACGTCAAGTCAACTCGAAGGTGCAGCAACAACTCGAAGAGTTGCAAAAGAGATGATTAAAACCGGCCGCCCTCCCCGTGACAGAAGCGAACGGATGATTCTTAACAATTTCAGAACCATGCAACAGATCGGAAAAATCAAAGACAAACCTTTATCCAAAGAATTGGTCTTTGAGATTCACCGACTGGTCACAGAGGGAACATTAGATGAACCATCAGCAGCGGGACGATTCCGAACGGCCAATGAAAAGCGAGTTGTTAGTGATATGTATAATGAGGTTTTCCATGACCCGCCCCCAGCGGACAAACTCGAAAAAAGAATGGCTGCTATGTGTGATTTTGCCAATAGTAAGGCACCAAAGTATTTTATCCACCCCGTAATTCGGTCAATCATTTTACACTTCTGGCTGGCTTACGACCATCCCTTTGTTGATGGCAACGGCAGAACGGCCAGAGCTTTATTTTATTGGTCAATGCTTCGCCATGGTTTTTGGCTTTTTGAGTTTATCTCGATTTCGCAGATTATTCGCAAGGCACCTGCAAAATACGGACGTGCTTTCCTCTATACAGAGACGGACGATAATGATCTCACATACTTTATTATTTATCATCTTGATGTGATTCGACGAGCTATCAAGGAACTTCACGAATATATCAAACGTAAGACTGAGAAATTGCAAACAATCGAAAGAGAGCTACGCGGAATTGTCGTACTTAACCATCGACAACGGGCGCTCATCAGTCATGCTCTGCGTCACCCGCACCAGCTCTATACAATCAAATCACATCAAACAAGCCATAACGTTGTCTATCAAACAAGCCGACTTGATCTTTTTGATTTAGAACTGCGAGGCTTACTCAAGTGTCACAAAGTAGGAAGAATGTGGCATTTTACACCGGTAGATGAGTTGGAAGAAAGACTAGCGAAGTTAGCTTAGTTGTTGCAAAAAAAATAATGCAAACAAAAGATTTACATAGCTGGAATTTGTCTTACTCACAGGCGCGAGACTGCCAGAAGAATCTCGCCTCAAAAGTGCAACTTGTCCCACTAAAAAAACAGCCAAAACTAATCGCTGGTATCGACTGCGCCTTCAGCAAAGACGGCGAAAAAATCATTGCTGCCGTTGTAGTGCTAAAGCTGCCGAATTTCGCCCTCGTAGAAACAACAACTGCTTGGCGAAAAGTTACCTTTCCCTACATACCCGGCCTGCTCTCTTTTCGCGAAGCTCCGGTCTGTATCGCCGCGGTTGAAAAACTCAAAACTAAGCCGGATTTATTCATCATCGATGGTCAGGGCATAGCCCATCCTTGCCGACTCGGTATGGCAGCCCATCTGGGATTATTTTTCGATAAGCCAACCATCGGCTGTGCAAAAAGCAGACTAATCGGCCGATTTGAAGAACCTCCGCTTGAAAAAGGTGCATATACTTTATTGAAAGACAAAAAACGCATGAAACCAGACACGCAATACACAATACGCAATACGCAATACGAAACAATCGGCGCGGTAGTCAGAACGCGCACAAATGTCAAGCCGGTTTTCGTCTCTGTGGGTAATAAATGTCTGCTGAAAGATGCGATAAAAATCACCCTCGCCTGCGCAGTTAAATATCGCCTGCCGGAACCTACCCGTCTCGCCCACCAGTTCGTCAGCAAACTAAAATTGAAAACCTAACGACATCTAATCCGCAGTTTCACATTGAGCTCATTCCGAAACAACTCTTGCGGATTTTATCACGACAAGTTCGACTGGAACGTCTCCCATATCTATACCCTCTTTATTCATCCGCGTCGTTGTCACCACTGATGCGATTGCATCCACAACGTCCATTCCCTCGATTACCTTACCAAATACCGCATATCCCGGATTGCCGTTCTCAACGTAGTTCAGAGGCCCGTTGTCCCTGTGGTTAATGAAAAACTGGCAGGTTGCGCTGTCAGGGTCTCCTCCACGAGCCATCGCGATAGTACCTCGCTCATTTTTCAAGCCATTCTCAGCTTCATTAACGATTGCCTCACGCGTTTCTTTTTTTCCCATTTCCGCTGTGAAACCCCCTCCTTGTATCATAAAGCCCGGTATGACTCTATGAAATATAGTCCCATCATAGAAACCTTCCTCCGCGTATCCGAGGAAATTCTTCACCGTAACAGGCGCAGCCTGCTCATTAAGCTCAATGACGATATTACCCATGCTTGTTTCCAGTTTCACCATATTCCTTTCTACTTTTGTCTTTTTAATTTCCTCATCGCAGCCGCAAACCAAAACAACAGCCGTCAACAATCCGCAAAACCAGGACTTGCTAATCATAATGTACACCTCTTAAAGTCAAAATCTTATAAATGTTTCGTTTATTTTTTTCACAGGCCCTCCACTAAGAAACTATCTCAAAACACAATTTGTCATTCTGAGCGCAGCGAAGAATCTCTTATTTCTACCAGTCAGACCCTTCGCTTCGCTCAGGGTGACAGTTTTGAGATAGTTTTTAAGTGTTATAATCTATTCTTTCATGCCATTTGTGTTTTTTGACCGATGCCAGAATCTTCTGGGCACATTGCAGTGCGGCAAGACCCTCTTCAACACTAACCTCAGGCGTAAACTCCCTGTCCATAACCGCCCGCAGAAAAGCCTCCTGCTCCAGACGGATGGGTTCCTTATCATCTATGTCAAGCTGTTCGATATGCAATAAGT
>JAUWBX010000170.1 GCA_030609625.1 Phycisphaerae bacterium | reverse complement strand
AGGAGGGACTCTGAGGCGAAGCCGAAGAATCTCAATTCTTGAGCCATAAAGAGATTCTTCACTCCCCCGTTCGACTACGCTCAGGGCTAAAGGCTGCGCTCCGTTCAGAATGACAGTTTTTGTAACTTTTCAACAGAGCATTAAGCTATTGCAGTATTTCATATTTGTAAGAAAAAGAAGCCTTCGAGTGCCGTGAATAAAAGGAAATGGAGAAATAAGGCTCAATCAAAAGATTAGCTTACTGGTTAAAAATGATATGCAAGATTCTTGGGGTGGCGTGCCGATATAATTAAGTGAGGTGGGAATATTTGTCCTTGACGAGAGCAATTTAATTGATTATTGATTGATAATGATAGGCTATTTTAATTGAAGCAAGACTCCGCTTAAGGGCACTGGGAAATGATAGTTGACTGCCATACACATATAAATTGTGCCGGGGATGATGTTGAGATGTCTGCGCATTTAGCGGCAGCAGAGACGGTGGATGCGTGCATAGTATTGGCTACCGCAGATGGGCCGAGCGAAAAGGTCAATAAGGGATTGGCCGAGTACGTGAACAAGCATAAAGAGAAAATGGTCGGTTTTGCAGTCATAGAGCCAATACAAGATAAAATCAGCGTTAATAATCTGAAACCTATCAAGGACAAATTGGGACTTAAGGGGGTGGTTTTGCATTGTTCTGCGTGTGGTTTGCACCCTGCTCACAGCAGGGCGATGCGGTTTTATGAATCGGCACAGGAGCTTGGTCTTCCGGTCTTCTTTCATAACAGCGATGGCGCTCTTGGGGCGGATGCCGTTCTGGACTATGCACAGCCATATCTTTTGGATGAGGTTGCGAGAGGGTTTGCGGCTTTGAAAATTATCATCGGAAATATGGGTAGGCCCTTTGTTGAACAGACATTGTTGATGGTGGCTAAGCACGAAAATGTGTATGCGGATTTGACGATAAAGCCGAGCAATGTCTGGCAAACTTATAATACCGTGGTGGCAGCGTACGAGCGAGGGGTGATGGGTAAACTGTTGTTCGGTAGTGGATTCCCATTAGGCAACGCGGGCCAGTGCATCGAGACGCTGCTTGGCTTTAATATGCTTTTGGCTGATACGAATCTGCCGACGGTTCCGCGAGGTAGTATTCGAAACATCATCGAACGTGACACGCTGGAGTTGCTCGGAATAAGAGATAAGAGTATAGAGGCACAAGAAGAAAAAAGCGAAAAGGCGAAAGAGCGTAAGAGCATAAAAGCGTAAGAAGACAATTACGAGCAAGGAAAGCGGGAAAATAAGCAGCGATGGCTGAGCTTTTGGAAGAGCAAAGGGAAAGCTGGGGGACGCGTGGTGGATTTATTCTGGCGGCGATTGGCTCGGCCGTGGGCCTGGGTAATCTGTGGGGGTTTCCTTATAAACTCTACAGCTATGGGGGCGGGGCGTTTCTGATTCCGTATATCATTGCTCTTCTTGTAGTTGGCATCCCCATAATGGTTCTTGAGTTCAGTATCGGCCATTATACGCAGCGGGCGGCGCCTGATGCTTTTAAGCGTGGGCATAGGCGCTTTGAGATGGTCGGCTGGTGGGGGATTGTTCTGGCTTTTGTAATAGTCACTTATTACCCGGTGATTTTAGCGTATTGTTTCAGCTTCCTGTGGTACAGCATCGTCGGGATTTTTAACGGCGGGGAGCTGCCCTGGGCGGGTGAGGGGATAGAAGGCGTCGAGAACGCCAAGAGTTTCTTCAATGACACATATCTGGGCAGGATTGAAGGCCCGAATCTGGGCGCTATTCGTTGGAACATTGTCTGGCCGTTGTTTATTACCTGGGTGGCGATGTACTTCTGTATTTTTAAGGGTGTGCGCCTGGTTGGTAAGATCGTCTGGCTCACGGTTCCTCTGCCGTGGCTGATGCTGCTGATACTTACGGTGCGAGGCCTGACCCTCAAAGGCAGCATGCAGGGCCTGGCGTATTATCTCGACCCCGTGTGGTCCGAGCTTGCAAAGCCAATTACGTGGCGATACGCGTTCGGACAGGTGTTCTTTTCGTTGAGTCTTGCCTACGGTATTATGATTACGTACGCGAGCTTCCTTCACAGAAAAAGCGATATTAATAACAATGCGGCCATCATTAGTATTGCGGACTTTGCGACGAGTTTTGTAGCGGGACTCGCAGTGTTTGCCACGTTGGGGGGAATGGCTTTTATGACTCAACTGGGAGACAATCCGGTTGCGGTCGAACAAGTGGTGGAAACGGGTCCCTCACTGGCTTTTGTAGCGTTTCCGTATGCACTGGCGCAATTGCCCTATTCGGCGTGGTTCAGCTTTGTTTTCTTCTTCGCACTTGTAACGTTGGGGCTTGACTCGGCCTTTTCAATGACCGAAGCAATTCTGGCCAGTATTGTCGATAAGACCGGATGGCGCAGGGGCATTGTTCTGCCCGTGATGAGCATCGTGGGATTTCTGCTCGGTCTGATTTATGTGACCAGGGGAGGATTTAACTGGCTTGGCACCATCGACGGATTTGTCAATGGCACGTGGGGCATAGCATTTATGGGGCTGCTGGAGTGCGTGGTTTTAGGCTGGCTGTGGCGGATTGGAACGCTGCGGCGCCACGCCAACAGCCGCAGCGATTGGAAATTGGGCAAGTGGTGGGACTATCTTATACGCTTAGTGATTCCTGTTTTTCTTGGCACACTTTTCTTCTGGCAGCTTTTTGACGATATCCGTGGGGAAGGATTCTTGAGGACACCGGAAGGCGACTGGATATTGCCAAACTGCGTCGGGCTGGGAGTTGTGGCTTTAGTGCCTGTCGTGGCTATTATTTTGAGCCTGGCCAAGGGCCGGAAGGACATCAGGGAGCAGGAACGGCCTGAGCAGGGCCTGGTCGTCGGGGGCAGACGTGAAGGGGCAATCGCGTTTTTCGCAGCGTCAGTTATTGCAGTTTTGCTCGTTCTTTGGCTTAAGGTTCCAATGCCGCAGGCGGCAAAGCAAGTGATTCTTTGGCTGTCGCTGGTCGGCGGTGTGGCTGCGATGCTGCTGGCCAACTACGTCCTGGACAAGCACCATACTTCCACGAGCCAGGCATCCTGGCTGGCAAGATGGGCCGGGATAATGGCAGCTATGGACATAAGTGCAGCTATTGCGGTAATCCTGATTGGCCTGGCGGATGGGGCGGAAATTGAGGAAACGACGGCACCGATTCGCGACAAATTGAGCGGCGTTTCTTATGTCATTCTTGCGGTCGTGTTCCTAATTATCATAGGCGGCCTGGGATGGTGTTTTTACAAGGCTTTGGCAGCGGCCGGCAGGGATACAGGAATTCAACATCCCGACGAAGTTGGCGATGATTCATCTTCATAAATCCGAAACCTGTGAAAAGCACGAAGCACGAAATCCGAAATACGAAACAAATTCAAAATTCTAATGTTTAAATTCTCAAAACTTTTTGTTTTGGACATTTGAGTTTGGTAATTTGATATTGTTTCGGATTTCGATATTAGGATTTCGGATTTCTTGCTATTTTGGTTTGAAACCTTTGACGTCGTTGCCGGTGTATTTGTCGCAGGCCTTTTCCAAATCAATATCGCTTATGTTCGCCAGCGTGCACAGCCAGGCGAGGACATCTGCAAATTCCTCCTCTTTATTTTTTTGGTCATTGGATGCCAGGGCGGTAGCGAGTTCTCCGACCTCTTCAATAAACCACATAAACGTGGCGGGGATGCCTCTTTGCCGGTCTCGCTTTTCGTATTTTTTGGAAATGAAACGTTGAAATTCGCTGATTTTCATTTGGTAAGTTCCTAATTTATAGGTGCACAAGGCAAAAGCTCTCATAGGATTATTATGTTTTTATGTTCCAAATTGCAAGAACATTTCCATCTGAGCCGAAAAAAACAAGCAGGCTGTGTTGTTCTGTCGGCGCCTTTTGTTTTGAAAATTGAGATTTCGAACATTCGATACGCCTGTTAGAAGCGTATGTATCCATATTGTTTCCACCGCAAGGTGTCCTCCGTAAGGAGTCCTTAGGACTGTGGAGGATTTAGGATTTCGTCCTGGGGACTCCTTACGGAGTGCTTCGGATTTCCTGGATAATTCGTGACAAACAGACTCACGCTTGATAATATATCGCTTGTGGATGGTTATAGACGAAGAAGCCAGAGACAAAATCCGGCTCCGTCCTGCGGGCTACGCCGAGAGGTGGCCCCAGTGCCAACCATGCGAGAGTTTTGGAACAAAGGGATGCCAAAGCCGTACAGCGACAGAAGAAAAAGAACTAAATACACGAAATCGGTAAACATCCCCTATTTTTCCCATTTCAAGGATGTTAGGTAGAAAAAGCAAAAAAAGAACTAAGCAGTGAGAAATTGAAAAAAATATGCCTGATTTTTTCATTAATGATTACATCAATAAAATTACTTTTTTAGAAAAGCAAATTGGTGCTTACGTTGGGTATAAATCCTTGGAACCTTTTTGGGTTCCTGGCAAAGGCTTTATGGACTCTGTAAGACTACAGGGTGCTGCAAAAGAAATGGCTGATTTTTTAGGGTTAAACAAATACACTTTTTTAATTACTGTGACTAAACAAAAGCCAAACAAGGCTGGAAATATTGAGTTGAAATATTCAGGTAACGATGTTTTTGTAGAAATATCAGAAAATGTGCAAGGTTTTGAGGATGCTACCATAGCTACTTTAGCTCACGAACTAACTCACAAATATATGCAAGTAAATGGAATTTCTTTAGGAACAAACATAGTTCAGGAATACGAAAATGAAGTACTGACAGATATTACAACTATCTTTCTTGGCCTTGGGAAATTTTTACTAAATGGATGTAATAACGAAAAAACATATCAAGAGTACCGTGGAATCGATAAATATGAAGTAACAAAAACGATAAAAGTTGGATACCTGACACAAAGGCAGATGGCTTTCGTTTATCGACTTATATGCTCAATGCGTGGGATTAGCAAAGAGGATATGCTTTCAAATCTGAACTGGGAGGCTAAAGATGCTATACTGAGTTGTGATCGTTATGCTGAAGAATATTTTAATTTAGATTTTAAGAGTGAAGACCACAAAAAAAGAATAGCAAATGTGACTTCCGAACAACTTCTTCAATTACAAAACAGCCTTGATGAGGTTGAGGAAGAGATGAATTCTGTAGAGTCAAAAATCAGACAGATAGGAGATGGCGTTCGGATAATAAAGAAAAAGACTATTATTGCTCTACGAAGCGATTTAGAACACTTCACTAAAAGTTCAAGCCACGACCCTTGTATGAAGTTTCTGGACAACATTAAAATCGAACAATGGAAAAATCTAATGATATCAACAGTTTCAAAAAAACACGAAGAAATAAAAAACTTACACAAGGTCGTAAGAAGGTTAAAAAAAGTTTTAGAGAAAGAAAACAAAGTATCTGAGAAAAAACGAGGAAGTAAATCCAGTATAGTTATTGTTGTAATAGTTATTGGTTTGATCATTTTTTTAGGTGCGGCAATTCTTTACTTAAGTAAGAAATTTTAACTTATAGTAAAATCAAGTGGTTTTTGCTCGGTCTCGGTGCAGTTATGCTTCACAGAAAACGCTAACAATTTACTTTTTTTCCTATTGATTATTCACAAAAAGAAACATACAGTTTTATTAAGTAATAGGATATATGAATATCAACGACATTCTAACAAAAATTC
>JAUWBX010000224.1 GCA_030609625.1 Phycisphaerae bacterium | reverse complement strand
GAGGAGTCACTCGCCTTAGCTTGGCCTTATTAGAATCACTATCAATTATGCAAGACACTACTTTTCCCGGCCAAACACATATATATGACCAATTTAATCCTCAACTACTGTATGTATATAACAAATATAATTTATTGCGAAGGAGCATGTGTACCTTACTTATGCCCTCAAGATAGGTCCTAAATCCTCCATTTCCTTCTTGGCCTCTTTCTTCCTTACCCTATGCTTTCCCCTTAAGGCGTTTATTTTTTCATTAGCCTTGTCCTGCAATGCGCCGGGCTGCCGGCCTTTGTCGAGCATTTCCTCGAGGGTGATTTTGCCCTCGTCATAAAACTTCCAGAGGTGCTCATCAAGAAGCTGCATGCCAAGCTTTCTGCCGGTTTGAATGCTGGAATCGATTCGGTAAGTCTTGTTCTCGCGGATAAGATTGGCGATGGCAGGCGTTACAACCATAAACTCATAAGCTGCAATTCTTCCCCTGCCGGTAGCTAAAGGACAAAGTGCCTGGCTAAGAACGGCCAACAAATTGCTGCTTAACTGTATTCGAATTTGCTCCTGCTGGTTCACTGGAAAGACGTCAATCATTCTGGTAATCGTACCTGCAGCGCTTGTTGTGTGGACGGTACTGAAGACGAGGTGTCCGGTCTCTGCGGCCCTGACGGCGGATTCGATTGTTTCGAGGTCTCGCAGTTCTCCCACCAAAATCACGTCCGGGTCCATTCTCAAGACGCGCCTTAGTGCCTCGCCAAAGCTGGGGACATCAACGCCGACTTCACGCTGATTAATAATAGATTTTTTATGCGGATGATAATATTCTATTGGTTCTTCGACGGTTATAATATGGCGGTCAAAGTTTTCGTTAATGTAGTTTATCATACAAGCGAGTGTGGTAGTTTTTCCGCATCCGGTTGGTCCAGTAACCAGGAACAACCCCCTTGGCCTGCGGCACAGAGCGGCACAAATCTTTGGCAAACCAATCTCATCAAAAGTCATAATGGTTGTCGGGATACGCCGTAAGACCAGCGAGATATTGCCTTTCTGCTTAAAAATAGAGACACGAAATCTTGCTTCATCACCATAGGCAAACCCATAGTCAGTACCACCCTCTTCCTGAAGCTCCTGTTGATTTCGGTCAGGTGTGATGCTTTTCATTAAAGCGGTGGTATCATCAGGTCCGAGGACCTTTGTTTCCAGTGACCTTAGCGAACCATCAATCCTCAATACAGGCGGTCGGCCAGTAACAAGATGTAAATCGGAAGCTCCCTGCGAAACGCAGGCCTGGAGCAATCTATCCATATTGACTGTTGCCATTTAAGAATCCTCAACAACTACATTTGTATATTTGTTTTAACTGACTGCCGCACCTTATTCAAGTGAGCTAAAGTGCCTAAAGTGAGCTAAAGTGAACTAAAATGGGCTAAAAATCCGGGCTATCTGATACCCTGATATTCTGGTACCCTGCATACTGATTTCCTGATAACCTGATATCCAAACTTTAGGCACTTTACACTTTAGGCACTCCAAACTTTATCTACATTTGGTTTAACTGACCGCCGCCCCTTCGGTCTGGGTTATTCTGACGATTTCAGCCGGTGTGGTTGTTCCTTTGAATATTTTTAGCATTCCGTCTTCCATAAGCGTTCTCATGCCGCTTGCCTTTGCAGCCTTTCTCAACTCGGTTGTAGGAGCCGTTGCAAAGGCCAGCTCTCTTATCTCATTGTTCATTTCAAACATTTCAAATATGGCGATACGTCCTTTGTAGCCGGTATGCTGGCACTGACTACAACCGGCCCCTTTATAGACGTGTTGATTTTCGAGGTCTTCGGGGGTGATATCCAGCGACTGTAAAAGATATGGGTCGGGATTTTCGTCAACGACCTTGCATTTTTTGCAAATGATTCTTACGAGTCTCTGTGCCATAATGGCCTGTATCGAGCTTGCAACAAGAAAGGGCTTGACGCCCATATCTACGAGACGTGTAATCGCACTTGGAGCGTCATTTGTGTGCAAAGTGCTGAAGACGAGGTGACCGGTAAGTGCGGCCTGAATTGCGATATCCGCGACGACGCCGTCACGGATTTCGCCGATGAGTATGATATTCGGTGCCTGTCGCAGCATTGCTCTTAGAATCCTGCCAAAGGTCAATTCGATTTCTTCTCTGACCTGGCACTGATTCATTCCGTCGAAGTTGTATTCGACGGGGTCTTCAGCGGTGATGATTTTCTTATCCGGCTTGTTAAGCTCCTGCAAAGCGGCATATAAGGTTGTGGTTTTGCCACTACCGGTGGGGCCTGTAACCAAAAAGATACCGTTCGGTCTTTTGATTATCTTCTGGAATTGCTCATAATTGTCCTGTTCAAAGCCGAGTGACTCAATACCGACGTTGACGGCATCAGGACGTAAAATTCGGAGCACGACGCTTGGGCCATGGTTTCCCGGCAGAGACGAGACACGGAAATCAATGTCCTGTCCTCCTATCACCCGTTTGATACGGCCGTCCTGTGGCAATCTTTTTTCGGCAATATCCATACCGGAGAGAATTTTGAAACGTGTAACCAGCGGTGCCTGCATAGTCTTGGGAATATTGTCCCTCTCCAGGCAGACGCCATCAACGCGGTATCTTACCCGTACTCTATCTGACATTGGCTCAATGTGTATATCGCTGGCCCGCATGTAATAAGCATTGTCAATTATCAGGTTTACCAATCTGATAATCGGGGCGTCATCATCGCCTGCTACGGCCTGTGCCCGGAGTGTTTCGGCCTGTAATGCATCACCGACTTCGGCAAGTTCGGCGGCAGTAGCGTCAATACTATGCCTCAGCCTGTCGGTTTCCTCCTTCTTTGTCTGGTCGAAAGAATCCTGGATGTAGGAGCGAATCTTCGTAGGGTTCGCAACACAACACTCCAGTTCGGTATTCAAACGGAACCGAATTGCGTCTATCATCTCCAGGTCCAGCGGGTCGCTAATAATCACCTTCAATTTGCCGTTGTCCATACCGAGGGGCAGGACATTATGCCTTTTCATAAGCTCTTGTGGAATCAACTTAGTAGCATCCTGCGGGATGGTAGTGTTGTCCAGATTTACGTATTCTAACTCAAACTGCTTGGCGATTGCCTTGGTCAGAGTATCTTCATCTATCAGGCCGAGTTCGAGCAATATTTGGCCAAGCCGTTTGTTATTTGTCTTGGAAGTTTTAATGGCATTGATGAGATCCTGCTTTTTTACGAGGCCTGCTTTGTAAAGTATTTCACCTAAACGTTTGCGCTGCTTTGCCATATTCTCCTCAATATCCTGCTAAACCCAATAATTACTATTATAACATCTCCAACGCAGTTAGTCAAATGTTCAATTTCAATCTGAGCACATTCAGAGCAGTTTGCGCCGCTCTAAGGCGTATGAACCGCCTATCGTGAGAAAAAAGGCAGCGTTTGGTATCACAGCCATTATCGGAATCTACACTGATATATACCAGTCCTATGGGTTTTTGTTCGGTTGCGCCGGCTGGTCCGGCTATGCCGGTTATGCCAATTGCAAAATCTGTTCGTGCTTTTTTTCTGGCGCCCCGGGCCATAGCCTGAGCGACCTGCTCACTGACAGCGCCGTATTTTTCAATCAAATCGGCAGGTACGCCAAGCTCAGTGGTCTTTGCGGTGTTGCTGTAAGTAACCCAGCCGTGTGTGAAATACCTGCTTGCTCCGGGTATATCGGTCAGCAGCTTAGCTAATGTGCCGCCCGTGCAGGATTCGGCTACGGCGATAGTCATTTTTTGCCGGGCTAATTTTTCGCCTACGACTTCAGCCAAAGTCTGCTCCTCTGTACCGTACACCAGCTCTCCGAGTGTATTCCGGAGGGATTTTTCCTCTTTTTCGGCCATTTGGCGGGCTTTATTTTTGTCCTCTGCTGTCGCGATAATGTGCAGTGTAATTACGCCGTATTCGACGGTGCAGTTAACCAGTGGGTTTCTTCCCCTTTGCATAAGCGGGCCGAGTAATTCAGCGATGTTTGATTCCCCTGTTCCGAAGCATCTTAGTTTTCGCACCACCACGGCCTGCGTGCCGGCGAACCTCTGAAGTTCCGGAAAGACCGATTCGGCAAACATTCGCTTCATTTCCGACGGCACGCCCGGTAAAGCAACAATCAGTTTGTCTTTTGCTTCGGCCATAATGCCGGGGGCCGTGCCAAGTGGATTTGCAAGCGGCTTTGCGCCGGCTGGTATGTATGCCTGAATCTTATTCTTATCCGACATCTGCAAATTTCGCTTAGCGAAGAAATTTTGAATTTTATCCAGAAGGTCGGTCTTTAATTGTAACTCGGCCCCAAGGAAGTTTGCGAACCCCTGGCGGGTCAAATCATCATCAGTTGGACCTAAACCACCGGTTACTAATACCACATCAGCATCACCGCTTGCCAATTCTAATGCTTGTACAATCGAATCTATATCATCGCCCACGGTGTAAGCGCTGACAACAGGTATGCTAATCGAGAGCAGTCTTTCACTCAGATATGAGGCGTTAGTGCTTACTGTCTGACCGCTGAGCAGTTCATTGCCGATGCTGACGATACTTGCTTTTCTCATAAGCCCCTATTTATTTCCCATACGTTTCATATAGAAATTTGGCGGCATTTTTTGGACCATTCCACTGTTCCAATTGTTGTTGGAACTTGACTACTTCTTCTTTTGCCTTCTTGTCATGAATAAGCCTGTCGATAGCTTCAAGGACCATGGAAGCCGTGACCTTGTACTTGTTAAGGCGAATAGCGAAGCCTTTGCGTACGCACGCGTCCAGGTTGGCTTGCTGTTCGGGATGCATACCGACACCGACGATGGGCGTACCGGCCAGACAAGCCTGCATCACCGTATTCTCGCCGCCGTGGATTACGGAGATGTCGGCCATAGGATTGACCTTATGCGCAGGAAGAAAGCCGGTTACCAGCACGTTGGGTGGAATCTTAACATACAACTTTTCTATATGCGCTTTGACGGGGGCAATAACACGATACGGCTTGTTGTTAAATCCTTCAATGATTTCTTTGATGATTTTCGGCTTACCGGAGCTTCCCATCGCAAAATACACAATC
>JAUWBX010000060.1 GCA_030609625.1 Phycisphaerae bacterium | reverse complement strand
GTCTGGAAGCGTTGAAAAAAATTGGCAAACGTCCAGCCAAACAATTTCTTGAGGAGATGGATGGTACCAGCCATTTCGTGGTCAATTATTGCATGCTTACGTCTCTGCAAGGCCACGCCATACCGCTTACCGAAGGAATGATAGAATATCTCATAAGCAAGGAGCTGGTCTATCCTGACGCTGACGAGCAGGAGATAGGAGGCTTTTTGGCCAAGCAGA
The DNA here is from genome assembly GCA_030609625.1 of Phycisphaerae bacterium. Lineage (GTDB taxonomy): Bacteria > Planctomycetota > Phycisphaerae > Sedimentisphaerales > Anaerobacaceae > NIOZ-UU13. Next base: position 7,796 of record JAUWBX010000060.1, on the reverse strand, counting down.
TTTCAGCCAAAAAGGGCTATGAGTTTTATGCCCTCTTGCTGCGCGAAAGTGAAGCACGCAGGAGCAAAAAGAAGAAAAAAACCAAAACTACTTCCAAAAAAACTGAGACGAAAAAAAGAAAAAGCAAAAAGTGAGTGGTTAATTGACCATTTAATAGCCAGAGATTTGAGATGTCAGAACAGATATTAAAATTAGGTATTCCCGCAGGCAGTTTGCAAAAGGCAACGATAGAACTTTTCGGCAAAGCCGGATTCCATATTCTGTGTTCTGAAAGAAGTTATTTGCCGACTATTGACGACGAGCAGATTAACCTGCTTATGCTGCGTGCCCAAGAAATGAGCAAATACGTTGCAAATGGTGTTCTTGACGCTGGCATTACCGGTCATGACTGGATAGAGGAAAACAAATCGGATCCTCGTATGCCTGCGGCCTGCGATGTAAAGGATGTCTGTGAACTTGCCTACAGCAAAGCCACGAGCAATCCCACCAGATGGGTATTGGCTGTGCCTAATGAGTCGGACGTGACTAAGCCGGAGGACTTGGCTGGTGGTACAGTCGCGACTGAATTGGCCAACGTGACAAAGAAATATTTCGCAAAAAAAAATATCAAGGTAACGGTGGAATTTAGCTGGGGTGCTACTGAGGTAAAGGCTAGCTTACCACTAGGTGTAATCACCGCGCCAGAACGGTATGAAAGAGGTAGTTGGACCGATGCTACGATAAAGGAACGGCTGGTGGATGCGATAGTCGAGCTTACTGAGACCGGCGCATCGCTGCGGGCAAATAATCTGCGGATAATAGACACCGTGATAACCTCTACGACGAGATTGATAGCAAACAAAAAGTCCTGGGACGATAAATTCAAGCGAAAAAAGATAGAAAATATCTCCATACTACTCAACGCAGCAATCGAAGCCCGCAGCAAAGTCGGCCTGAAGTTGAATATAAAAAAGGACGACTTAGAGTCGATACTGAAGATATTGCCTGCTGAAAAAAGCCCGACTGTCTCATCTCTGGCCAACCCGGATTACGTAGCGATAGAAGTGATTATCGACGATAAAATCGAACGGTCGCTGGTACCGGCTTTAAAGCGGGCGGGCGCTTCGGGTATAATTACCTATCCTCTCAATAAAGTCATACACTAAGAATTGATTATTGATTATTTTTTCAAGTTTTTCTCCAATCTTCAATTATCAAGGTGTGGATTTAGATACTTGAATTCGAAGAAGAATCCGTCGGGTCTGCTGAGGCCGTAAAAAGCAGACAAGCCAAAATACTTCCGCACCGCATCGAATGCAGGTAAAAGACTAAAATCAAACAAATCAGAACCTGCCTGTGAGAAAATAAAATTCGGGAAGGTTGACCCTGAACTCACTCCGACACCTATCCCGGTTGTCCCGACGAGAAAGCCGGAAATACAGCCTTCATAGTTGGTCATCAGGAACCCATCTTCATTGGTTATCCACATCAAATGATAATTTAACTTGACTAATGGCGAGGAAAAAGTTATAATAAAAGCCACAAGAAATGATATTTGGTGGGACTAAAACTACCGAAAAAATAATCGGTGCCAGATGAAATTCTTCAATGGTTGCAGTCGCCGCGGCGCCCAGCCAGGGAGGAAAATACTTATGACGAAATTATTTTCGAACAAATTGGCTTTGGCTTTTATTGGACTATTAATAGTATTTTGCCATTTAGGCGCCGCAAGGGCACAAACAGCCGGCGAACCAATCCGCCAGAGACAGTCTGTCGTTAAACCATCCGCTGAGCCATCGAATATCGTTGCGAGGATTGGCGATTACACCATTACAAGCCAGGAGCTTGAGAAAAGACTAATGACAGAGCTTTACCCTCGTGGCTATGATAGTTACAACGAGCAAGCTGAACCGGTTGATGCAGAAACAGTGCTTATGAAAATGATAGCGGAAAAAGCTATGGTTAGCGAGGCCCGCAAACTTGGGCTTCTCAAAGATGAATCGCTCGGCGCATCGATTAAACAATTCAAGGAAAAAAAGCTTGCAAACTTATTGTTACAAAAGCAATTGCTGCCCAAATTAACAATAACAGAATCAGAAATAAAACAGAAGATGAAAGCCAACCCCAAGCTCGACCGGGCGAGGGCGGAAGCGATGCTTAAAAGCACAAAAGCCCGCAGTCTTTTTGACCAGTATTACAGGCACATATACCGAAAGCTTCATGTAAAAAAGTTAAGTAACAATTTCCCCAAAGCAGTTCAAATCCACGAAAGACTATTAAAACGTCCCAAGAAGCCACGCAAGGCAGGATTTATACGTATCTCTCAGATAAAAGATGATTTAACGCCGCAAGAGAAAGACATTGTGCTCGCAGAGTATGATAATGGAAAGGTAACGTTAAAGGACTGGTTCGATACTTTGTGCGAGAGCTCCCCGCCGAGCCGTCCGAGAAACCTTAATACGCCAAAGGGTGTCAAACAGTTGTTAGAGAGGGTTTTAACTGTGCCGCTTCTTGTATCTGAGGCCAAGTCGCTCGGATTCGATAAGGATAAAAATCTATTAAAGCAGGTAAGAGAGTTCGAAGATGGGAGGCTCCTGTCTAAAGTAAAATCTGAAAAGTACAAGGAGATTAAAGAACCAACGACAGATGAGATACTCCTTTACTTCGGCAAGAATATGGAAGCATTCAGAACAGACAGGACGCTCAAGATTGACCTCATCTGGTGTCAGGACCTTAAAACAGCCCGGCAGGTAAAGGCTGAATTAGACGGCGGTAAGGACTTCGAGTCGGTAAGACAGAAATATTCATTGGAAAAGAAAGGCAAACCGTTTAAGACTTATCCCAGCGGCGAAGGACTGTTCTGGAAGGATTTATGGAAAGGCGACCCCAACGATATATTAGGGCCGGTAAAAGGTTTTTACCGAAACAGCATCAAGTGGCGAATCATCAAAATATTAGAAAAGAACCCCGGTAAAGTAAAAGGATATTCGAGTGATATAGAGCAGCGTGTCAAAGAGAGAATAGTAAACGAACAGAGAAACGCCCTGCTGGCCAAATACGGCAACGAGATGCTGAAAAAATATCCATACAAGGTTTATACCGAGCAAATTAAAGATATTGACCCGCTGGATATTCCATAAGGCTAAAATTATAACTCGCTCCTCGATGCTCTACGAGTATCGAGGAGCGAGTATATACTATCGAGCAGCATTTATCCTTTGAAGAACAATATAAAGACCAAAATACTCACAAATGCTATCGCGCCCGGTACCATGAAAATCTGACGCCACTGGAACTTCTCTTCTTTTCTGAACTTGTCCATTATGAAACCGGCGAACTGCGTTCCGCAGAACAGTCCGACTCCGGTAGTGGCGGCGAACAGCAAAGACTGCATAGAACCTCTTATTTCATCTGAGGCCACGGTGTTTGCGAATATCTGGCCGACGATGACGAAGAGCACATATGCCAGGCCGTGGAACGGTTGGCAGGCAACAATAATCCATCGTGGTTTCTGCTTTATGTAGGCTAAGTACAGTATGAACCAGCACGTTGCTCCGACGATCAATGTCCATTTCGTCCCGAGCTTTTCGAGCAAAAAGGCCATCAGGACGACGGTTGCTATTGCCTGAAAGGCCTGCGCGATGCCCATCGAGGCCGGGACGTTCTTTGCTGGGATTCCCTTATCCTGCATGAACGGCGCCGTACCGAGGAAGTAGAACTGCATCAGGCCGAAGAAGACCATTGAGACGGCAATAAAGATTAGGAAGTTAGTGTCTTTGAACATTTCCATAGCCTGGAGTATCGGGGCGGTGCCGGTTCCAGCGGGTGCTGTATCGGGTAAAAAGAAACATCCGACGCCCATTATTACCGAGAGGATAGCAGCGAGATAGAGGCAGTCTTTTCCCAGCTCTCCGGTTTTGAATATCCATCGCCAGCCGGTAAGGGACCAGCCGATAAAGGCCCAGGCAACAGGCGCCCAGATGAATATCCACTTTGAGTGGGCACCGGGGTCGAGGTTGTTTTTGGCAAGGTGGTGAAACATGATGGAGTTGGCCAGCGGCAGTGTGGCGGCATAGCAGATAGAATAGAGAAACATAACTACAAAGAGGCTTTTGAAAGTTGTTTTGCGCACAGCAATGAACATTAGAACTGCGCCTAACAAGTGAGCGACGCCAAGGATGATTTCGGTGTTTACATACTTGTCAGCGAGCTGCCCGGACACCAATGGCATGAAGATACACGCCAGCGGGAAGGTGGCGTAAATCCATCCGGTCTGCTTGCCGGTCATTTTTAGCGGTCCCAGAAGTCGTGCGGCCAGTACGGGCATCCAGGCGGCCCAGACCGCGTACTCCATAAACATTACAAAGCTCAGGGCGAAATACAGTTTCCATTCCATTTTGTTCTCCTTAAGTCTATTTTTCCTTTATCCGTTAAATCCCAACAGCCTTTCAGCCGCCAGCTTAATATCTCCGAACCTATCATCACCCGCTTCGCGTTCGATTGCCAGAACACCATTAAAGCCGATTTCTTCGAGCACATTCAAAAATGCCTCCGTCCCCACCTGACCGTCACCCCAGGGGACTTCCGCACCCCAAGTGCCCGGCTGGGTAGTCCGAGTCGCATCCTTAATATGGATGTGTTTCATCCAGGGCGCCAGCACCCTGACCGCTTCGATTGGGTTGCCCTTGTCGTAAAGAATCATATTCGCCGGGTCAAAGTTGACTCCAATCGCAGGATGATTTAATTTTTCCATGAATTCCCGCAGCTCTTCAGCCGTTTCCTGGCCTGTTTCCAGCAACAACATAATATTCTTTTGGCCGGCGGCATCAGCTAAATATTTGATACGGTCATAGAATTTCTTAGTATATGCCGGGTCACTTTCATCGATAAAGCCGGCGTGCATCGCGAGGTATTTGACACCGAGCTTTACCGTTACCTCAACGGCGCCCAGGAACAACCGGCGACTCTGCTCCCAGTATTCATCCGGTACAATTCCGCCTGTTACTTTTATGCTCTCTAACGTCGAATAATCTTCCTGCGGAAAGTCTATCATTGTACAGCTTACAGTCCAGTTTTGCTTCTGCACGGCTGCAAGGTAATCGTCTCCCTTGTCTTCCAATGCAGCCCTGACCGCCAAATGTACATGTTCAATTCCGATTTTATCCATCGCATCTGCCACGCCGGCGACGTCTGTTTGCAGCGACCAACTGCAAATCCCTATCGGCCAATCCTTACATTTCATTGTGCTATTCTCCAATTCGAATCTTTTTCTTCTTTATTTAACTAATTCTTGTTGCGGAAACAGTATTTGTCATTCCCGCGAAAGCGGGAATCCAGCTTTTTCGCTCTGGATCCCTGCTTCCGCAGGGGTGACATAGTCAGTTTTTGTTTTCCTCAACAGATACTAACTAATCGAAACTTTTTCCATCTTCCTCGCGGATTCCTTTTCCGCCTCCACGATTCTAACCGAATCCCGCGACTGCTCCAGAGTCGTTATCGGCTCGACCTTTTCTCCGCTTATCGCCTTGGCGAAATGCGCTATCTCCAGGAACCAGCCGTCCCCTTCCTGCACTTCGGGAGTGAAAGCCTCACCTTCAGCCGGACAAACCTTAAAGGCCGGCTCACGCGTCAAATCATAGACAATCGTCGCTTTGGCCAACACAATGTTAAAGCTCATCTCAAACCCAAACGCTGGCATCATCGCCCAGCCGCCTTCAGCGGTTACCACCTTATCGTCGTCATAAAGATACTGTGTAACTATATGTACCAGCCCACTGCCGAGGCCTTTTGCGCCAAAACTGCAAACCGCCCGCGGCATCCCGAAAAGATACTGCACAAAATCGGTATCGTGGATGTGCAGGTCCAGGGCCACTCCTCCACTGCGTTTTTCGTCCATAAACCAGTTGTCTATGCTCCAGGTTGGGGCCGTTCCCAGGCGTTGAAACGTCGCTGCAATGACCCTGCCGTACTCTCCGCTGTCAACTATCTGCTTTGCTTTGGCGTATTCGGGCCAAAATCGTACGCAGTGTCCGATTTGCAGAACTTTTCCGCTGCGTTTGGCCTCTGCGATCATCCGTTCGCAGTCTTCGACGTTTAGTGCCATCGGCTTCTCGCAAAAAACGTTGACTCCCGCAGCTAATGCTTTTATGGAAAAGTCCGCATGCAGAGACGTCGGCAGTGTAATCGAAACGGCATCAAGCTCGGCGCTTTTGAGCATTTCCTCAAAATCCGTGTATAACCGCAGGCTGCTGAAATCAACCGCCTCTTCGGTATCACCGATGTTACCCACCGCTCTTTTCGTATCTTCTTCTATGCTCGGATTTACGTCGCAAACCGCCACAATTTCAGCACCTTCCAGGGCCCTCCAGCACTTGTAGTGCATTTGCCCCATAAACCCGAATCCAACAATGCCCACTCTTAGCATTTTCGTAAACCTCCATTTGTTCGGCTATTTAGAGCCTGTTGCGGAAACAGTATTTGTCATTCCCGCGAAAGCGGGAATCCAGCTTTTTCGCTCTGGACCCCTGCTTCCGCAGGGGTGACATCGTCAGTTTTTGTTTCCCGCAACAGATACTATTTAGAGTTATGCCTAACCTCGATTTTGCGTCAAGACTTTACGCTACTAACCAATCCTTTATCTTTTCTGCAATAACAGCAACACGTCCGTATATTTCACTGGTTCAGCATTTTATCAGAATCAGTAATGTACTCAAGCATATTTCTCTAAATTTTTGAAGGATAAATTTTACTTAGCTCGACCACTTTCGCAGCAAATGATTGATATTTTGGATACGGGCCTTGAAAGGTGGGTGCGAGGAAAAATAGCTGCCGAGGTCTAATTTGCCCGTAGGTGAGCTGAGCTTGGCTAAGCGCGAGAGTAATTGCACACAGGCGCCAGAGTCATAACCAGCGGCCGCAACAAGACGCACTCCGAACTTGTCGGCTTCGGACTCCAGGTCCTGGGAATATGCACTTTCAAGGAACTGCACACCAACCTTGCGCAGCCAACCGGCAAGAAGGCCGCGAATGGGTGCAGCCCGGGATACGGTGGCAATGGCTGAATTGCTGATGATACGGGCCATCGCGTGGCCCCGGATGACGTGGCTCATCTCATGTCCAAGGATAAATGCAACCTCGTCCTGATTGTACCGGCACAGCTCCATCAATGACCGGGTTACAAAGATGAACCCGCCCGGCAGAGCGAACGCATTAGGTTCGGTGCCTTTGACGGTTTCAAAACTGAATTTACGAGACTTGTTAGTGACGCAGGCAGTCAGACGGTCACCTATTTCGTTCAGTATTTGTTCGGTCTGTGGTTCCTGGTCAAGCCCCAACTGGCGCCTGATTTCGCGTGCCAGGTCCAGGCCGACCTCGTTTTCGACTTTGATAGCGTCAGCTTCGCTGCCGGTCATTGATTGCCAGAACCACTTAGCCTTGCGAACTTTTGGCCCGACCTTCTTGCCCAAATTGTAGAACAGACCGCTCACCTCGCAAAATTTTCCTTTATGAGTTATATCCGAGCATTGCCGGTATTGTCCGCCGTTCAACCCTATATATACATTTTATGCCGTCAAAAAACGGCTGTACACTGATTGTAAGCTTGGGCAGGCCAAGAATCAAGTAGAAACTGACACCAAAGGTGTCCAAAAAATGGTGGTAAGAATCGCTGAAAAACCTGATTTTCGTACCAAAATGATAGCTGAGGTGTGTCAAAATAATATTATTGATGATAAGTCGCCAAATTCGTATTTTGTGACTATTCCGGCTAAAAAAACTTCGAAAAATACTAAAAAAGACTTGAATTTTAAACTTGATAT
>JAUWBX010000109.1 GCA_030609625.1 Phycisphaerae bacterium | reverse complement strand
ATTTATATAACCCGACCGGAAAGCAAGAAAAGAAACATTGGCTTTATTCACCAAAGGTAGCATGTGTAATTGCGGCGGTAATGCTGCTTCTATCAGTTGTTGTCCTTTATGCTGTTGATGTCGCCAGTCCGGGTGCGATCGAAGAGCGCCTGAGCACATCAGGCTCGGAGGCTGATATCAATCTGCTAATGCAAAGGCAGAAACTAATCAAAACGGTTGCACAGCAAAGGCCGGATTTACTCAACCTCCTGGGTCAGGTTAATGCGAGCGGAGAGAGAGGAATAAAGCTGGAGAGTTTTCATTTTAAGAAGGGCCAGCCGGTGACTATAACAGGCCAGGCCTCCACCAATGAGCAGTACTACAAATTTGAAAAAAGTTTAGAGGACCGAAAGAACATAAAAAGTGTAAAGCCGAAACCGAGCTTCGATGCCAAAACCAAGAAGGTCAAATTTACTATAACTTTTCATTACAAGAGTTTTACCAGAAGGTAGAGAACTCGTGTAAAAGGTTTGAAAGCTATGATAGAAAAATTAAATCAAAGAGACATACGGATATTGAAAATTGGTGCTGTGTGCGCAGCAGCTATCCTGGTGTTTTGGTTTGCATCCAAATGGCTTGACCGCTGGAAAGAGGCAAGAGCATCACTTGCCCTATTGGAAGATAAGTTAGAGCTTATCGATGTGGACAAGGCCAAGCGAGCAGGCTTGATGTCAATTGTGCCTGTGTTCGAGATGCCACAGGAGGAAGAAACACAGAAGTTCCTGTTTATAGATAAACTTAGCGAACAATTAAAGAAGGCGGGAATAAAAAATCAGCCTTTGCAGGTTGTCTCTATCGGGAAATCAGGACAGGCCGGGTATAGATTGCTGCGTATGAAATGCAGCGCTAAGTGCAGGTTAACCCAGGTGCTCGATTTGCTTGCCAACCTGAAAGAGAATCCTTATCTGGTTGGAGTCGAAGAGCTGCGAATGAGAATCGATAAGAAAAAGCCCCAGGATGTTGACCTGGACCTGACAGTATCAACATTTATTAGGTAAGAAAGCTAAATTATGAAACTTGATTATCTGAAAGAAAAGAAAGAATTGGTTTCAGTTGTACTGCTTGGTGTTTCAGCGTTTTTGGCGGTTTTGATTTTGGTTAAGTTAACGGGCTTTTTTACGGCCCCAGCCAAAGCAGAACTTTTAGTGAAGAAGGCTGTTGCGCAAAACAACACGGATGCCAATGATATGGACAAGTATTTTGCGAAATACAAGGCGCTCGCTAATGAGTTGAAAAAGAACAATTTGTTTGCGCCGCCTCCGCCGAAACAGCATCCGGTAAAAGAGGTCTGGGGTATATTTGGTAATGAGGTGCTGATAAAGGACAAGTGGTATAAAGTCGGTGATAAGGTGGGAGATGCGAAAATTGTGGCAATCGGACCTACCGAAGTTACTATCGAATGGGACGGCAAGGGAAAAACCTTTGCCCCTATCGATTCAAAAGGTTCTTCGCAGCCGGGCGGACCAAGGGGTTCAAGAGCGACAGCCAGTAGTGGTGGGCCTGGAGGAGGAAGCGCCCAGATGGTTACAATTCAGTCGGAGGGAAGACCAATGGTCAGGCCTGAAGGCGGAAGAGGGCCCGGCCGTGGAGGCATGGGTGGAGGCATGGAGGGAATGAGGGAAAGATTCCAGAATATGCCTGAGGCCGAAAGGGACAGATTAAGGGCCGAAATGCAGGAAAGAAGAGAAAGATATATGAATATGTCTGAGGCGGAAAGGGAAAAGTTCAGAGCCGAAATGCGTGAAAGATTTGGCGGTGGACGACCACCAGGCGGTGGACGGCCGTCAGGCGGCGGACGATCGTCAGGCGGCGAACGGCCGTCAGGCGGCGAACGACGCTCAGGTGGCGGACGACGTGGCGGTAGATAATGATAAAATGATTTAAGTGAGGTAAATAAAATGAAACGTTCAGGAACAACATTAATATTTGTAATAGTTTGGACTGCGGTGCTTTTTGCTTCCTTTGTAATCGGCATTTGCATCAGAGAAGTCAGGTTCCAGTATGCCAAAGTTGAATCCAAAGCAGACATTGAACCTGAGACAAGCAGTGAGGTTCAAATGCCAGATGCGACGGATCAACTTGTAAGCGAGCTGGCCCAGAGAAGGCCTATATCCCGCCCCGGAGGCGCCGAAAGGCCTCGCAATTTTTCTCCCGAAGGGGGAGCCGGAGCAGGAGGGGAAAGAATGGCGAGGATGGGGGAGCGATTTGAAGGTATGTCTGAGGAGGAAAGGCAAGAGGCTATGGCTCAGATGCGTGAAAGATTCGGCGGCAGACAGCGAGAAGGCGGGATGAGGGGAAGACTTGAAAACATGTCTGAAGAAGAGAGAGCGAAAATGGAAGAGGAAAGAAGGCAAATGAGGGAACGATTCGAGAACATGTCTGAGGAAGAAAGGGAAGCATACAGAGCACAAATGCGTGAAAGATTTGGCGGAAGGCGACCACAAGGTAATGGAGAAGAAGGCGGCAGACGTCGGCCAGGTGGCAGACGGCAAGAAAATAATTAGATTGAGGTGAATAAAATGGAACGGTCAAAATTAATAATATCGATAGTAGTTGGTATTGCATCGGTTCTTATTATCTGGAGGGTTGGTTTTTACCCGCCGGTGCCTGAGCAAACGGGAAAGCCATCTGAAACCCCAAAAGTAGCTGTTGAACCTGAGCAGCCCAAAGAAGTTCAAAAGTTAGGTGATGCAAACGAGCCTGCGGTGGCCTCTGATGTTAACGAACCCGGAAGATTAACGGATGTTAACGAGCCCCGAAGAGTAGCTGCCGTTGGCGTTGGGGAGCCGATAAGATTAACTGCCGTTGGTGATTCAAGGGGGCCAGATGATGTTGGTAGGCCAAGAAGAGCAGTTGTCATTACCGAGCCGAATGAGCCTGTTGAGCCAAACGAGCCGATGGAAATCGTGAATCTCAAAAATGTGGAGATGAAAACCATTATTGCGAAGCTCGCAGAATGGACAGGCAAGGTGATTATTCCCACCGATGAGGCGATGAAACAGAGAATAACTATATACGCGCCGGAGAAGCTGCCAAGAAGCAAAGCTATTTCAAAGATATATAGTGCGCTGCGGATGAAAGGCTACATTGCCGAACAGACCGATGGCACGATTTTTCTCAAACCCTATACGGATGCGGCAAGACTTGGCGAGGTTCCCACGATAACGGATGATTATCCTCTTGCGATGATTGAAAATAAAGACCAGGTAGTTCAAAAGTTCTTTAAGCTGAAGAACTACAGTCCATCGCAGATGGGCCAGATTATTCTGCCGTTGATAGGCGAGTACGGCTATGTAAGCGCTGATGAAGGCACGGGCAGTTTGTTTGTAATTGATACAGTTAAAAGTCTGATGCGCATTAGCCTGATTATCAAGCAGTTTGACGTGGTCGAAGTTGATGAAATCATCACAGAGATATTCGAAATTCGTCACGGTGACCCTGCTGAGATTGTCGAGCTGCTTCAGACACTGTTAGGTGACGGCAGTAGCAGCAGTGTGAGAGGCCCCAGTCGAGACCGTGGCCGTGGGCCCTGGCCTCCGTCAAGACCGAGTAGCTCATCATCTAAAAGTAAAAGCACAGGTGGTACGGCGACATCGGTTACGGTCGGAACCAGCCGGACGCCGGCTATTCTTATCGCGGAGCCGACGTACAACTGGATTATCGCAAAAGCAACGGCTGAAGATTTAAAGCAGATTTCCGAGTGGATTGAGAAACTCGACAGGGCTGTGCCTACACTGTTTATTGATCAACCTCTTGCAAAAATTGAAAATAAAAATCAGATAGTTCAAAAGTTCTTTAAGTTAGAAAACTACAGTCCTTCGCAGATGGCCCAGATTGTGGGGCCTTTGCTTAGCGATACCGGCTATGTAAGCGCTGATGAAAGCACGGGCAAGCTGTTAGTGATGGACACGGTCGAGAATCTGCTGCGAATCGAGATAATTATTGGAGAGTTTGATGTGCCCGAAGCTGAGGGGACCGTTACAGAGATTTTTGAGATTCGTTACGGCGACCCATCGGAGATTGTCCAGTTATTGAGGATGCTTATAACCGGTGATACCGGCACCAGCTCAAGGAGTCTTGGTCGAAGCAGTTCCGGCCGAAGCGCTTATAGCCGGACCAGTTATTCGTCAAGTCGTACGAGCAGTAGAGGTGGTTCCAGGTCCGGCTCATCATCGGTTATGATTGGGCCAAGCCAACAGCCGGTTGTACTTATCCCGGAACCGAAGCGCAGGTGGATTATCGCAAGGGCGTCGGCCGAAGATATGAAGCGGATTGGCGAGTGGGTAGAAAAACTTGACCACGAGGAACCGGTCAAAGCAGAATACGAAACAATTTCAATCACGTATGCCGATGTCGAAGAGGTGGCGGACCGTCTTAACGAGGCGCTGCAGCAGATGCCGGGCTCAGAATTGCAGGCGAGCGTTCTTATTCAGCCGTTAGAGCAGGCAAAACAGATTGTCATCTTCGGCAGGGCGGATATACGCGAAATGGTTAAGAAACTTATTATGGAAGTGGACGTTCCTCCTGGTGAGTTTGACACAAGGGTTTTTGAACTGAAATATGCCGACCCCGACCAGATTAAGGAAAATATAGACGAACTCTATGGTGATACAGCCCCTACCGGCAGTTCGGCCAGTTACAACTATTATAGATACGGGGCCGGCAGAAGCGGACAAAGTGATATAGATACGGTAAAAGTAATATCATTTCCGACGATAGGACAGGTAACGGTGATTGCCTCGCCTGATAATATGCTTAAAATTGCTGACCAGATAAAGGAGTGGGATATTCCGCTGGATGTGGAGAAGCTCAAGCCGAGGATAATTGAGCTGCATAACTCCGACCCGGTGCAGATGGTCGAGCTGCTAAAGACGCTTTTTACCGAAGAAGGTGGCGGAGGTATGAGTATCTTCGATATTTTATTTGGCGGAGGTACTGGGGAAAAGGCAAAAATTATCGGGCCGCTCTATGGCCAATTGACCTTTGAGGAAGTGCCGGGGACGAAGAAGATAATCGTAATAAGCAAGATTCCCGAGGCATACGATGTCATTGAGCAGTTGATACTTGACCTTGACAGAGAGGAGATGGGCGAGATTCCCAACGTTATAGAGCTCAAGTACGCAGACCCCGAAGACCTGAGTGAACGTTTAAATGCGATGTTCGTCGAAGCGGGCCAAACAGCCAGGATTCGACTGACTGCCCAGGGACTGAGCGCAGAGTCGGCGATGGATGATTCAGGTGACGGCGGCAGCAGTAACGCCAACCAAAACCAAAGTGCTGGCCAGTCGGAGGACAGCACTTATACGCCGCCCTGGTCCGGGTCAGGTGCTCGCAGCGGTATCGATACAGAGCGGCCGATAAGCAACGTTATTGGCAGGATTCGCTTCGTGCCGGAGCCGCATACCAAGTCGATTATGGTCCTCGCTCCACCGGAGTTCATGGACGAGATAGAAGGACTGATCGAACAACTGGACGTGCCGGGCAAGCAGGTGATGATAGAGGCGATTATTGTGGAGATTGAGCACAGCAAAGTAACTTCTCTCGGTGTCCAGTTGGCAACGAATCCTGCTGCCTTCGGCTCAATAGGCGAAAATGCACTTACGGTGCTGGGCAATCTTACAAATATTGGAACTCATGGCTCAATTTCGGGTACAATAGCACCTACTGCTATAACACCAACACCAATTGGAGCCACAGGGTCAGGGTCAGTGTTCGGCGTTGGAACAGATGTTTACGCCTTGATTGATTTCCTCGAAAAGACAACCGACGCCAAGATTATGAATCAGCAGACACTCTGGACAAAGGACAATGAAGAAGCAAGTTTCTTCAAGGGCAGCGAAGTTGCATTCCAGAGCAGCGAGTCAATCACCCAAAATACCACTACCCAGAATGTTCAGTTCGACAAGGTAGGTATGGAACTGCGGGCCCGACCGAGTATTACCCCCGAAGATAACGTCGATATGGCTGTCAAACTCCTGATTTCCCAGCTTACCACAGACCTTGTGAACAAGCAGCCCGTTAGGAGCCATATGGAAACCATGACTAATATGATAGTGCGGGACGGCCAGACGCTTTTGCTCGGCGGTATTCTGTTCCAGAAGGACAGCAGAGTCGAACGCAAGCTTCCGCTATTCGGCGATTTGCCTTTGATTGGAGGTCTGTTCCGACATAACTCGGTCATTCAGACAAACAGCGAGCTGCTTGTGTTCATAACACCCCACGTGATAGATGAACCTACTGCGGAACTTCCCGAGACTGTACCCGAGACTGTAGAAGAGAAAAAGGAAATGCTCGAAAATATCCGTGGGCAATTGGAAGAAACCATGGAAGGCCTTGCGTGGGAAACACCGTGATTTTTCACGGATAAGGTTCTTCAACGTGTACTAATTCTGCACCCTGGGCAACCGTTTGGTTGCCCAGGGTTTGCAGCAGCGATTTCATCGCAGCTTTTGCCCATCCATTCCGAAACTGGGGTTACAAAAACTTTTTACTGGCAAGTTGTCTAACGGTACGGTAAAAATAGTAGCCTATTGCTGTTTCTAAAAAGTTAGGTTAACATTTCGGCTTGTCATTCCGCACTTGATGCGGAATCCAGACTTTGTGTTTTTCTGGATTCCCGCTTTCGCGGGAATGACAAATGTGGCGCGGGAATGACAAATGTGGCGCGGGAATGACAGGTGGAGCTGTATTTTTTTGAAGG
>JAUWBX010000326.1 GCA_030609625.1 Phycisphaerae bacterium | reverse complement strand
GCGAAAATACTTTTAAGATGTTCGTCGCCGGCTGTAACGGCATCGAGCACTTGTTGGCTGTGGACTTTTGCAGTTATATCAGAATCTCGTTCCAGCAATTTGAGCGCCAGCCATCGTGAGCCGTATTTTTCTGCTAACTGTTGCTCTTTATCGGCGATGAGTATTTGGATTTCTGCCAGCTCCTGCTCGACTTCTTCGCCGAAACTAACCTTATGAGTGCGCTGCTGCTTATCCTGTTGGGCGGTTTCAATAATGGCATCAAGCAGCTCTATTCTGCCTTTGCCCTTATTGCCGACGGTTAGGACTATCATTGCCTCCAAAAGCTTCGACAACTGTTCGATATCGAACTGCAATCCCTTTTGCTTGGCAATGTCGCTCATATTGAACGCCAGAACCAGAGGCACGTTCATTTCAATAAGCTGGGTCGCTAAGTACAGGTTGCGTTCAATATTGGATGAATCAACAATATCAACTACAATGTCCGGCTGCTCCTCGATTATGAAGTTACGGGCGACAAGTTCCTCAATCGAATAAGCTGTCAAGCTGTACGTCCCCGGCAAATCCACGATTGTTATTTCATACCCCTTGTATTTACATACACCCTCCTTCTTTTCCACTGTTACTCCGGGATAATTGCCTACGTGCTGGCGCGCGCCGGTCAGCATATTAAATATAGTGGTTTTTCCGCTGTTAGGGTTGCCGGCTAAGGCTACTTTGATCTTCTTGTCCATAATCTTGCGGTTTGTTTCACAACTTTGTTGTTGCTGCGAAAGTTAAGTTGAATGAATTTTACCATCTAAAAAAATATGGTTCGCTCAAAAGCTGCCGGTTTTCACAACACCATAATTTTATGTGCCATTCCCCTGCCCAATATCACCTTGGAGTCCTTGACACTTATCACAAAAGGCCCCAGATGGCTATTGTTTACGACCGTTATTTCCACGTTGGGTACAAGCCCCATTGCGGTCAGACGACTCTTCAAGCCCCGTCCGGCCTCTATGCTGACTAACTGTACCGTTTCTCCCGCATGGACCTTTGACAACGGCCTTGCTTTCTTTTGCTCCATTGCTGTTAGCTCGCTTACTTAGACGTTCTGATTCTTTTTATTACAGAATTTCTGGAATTCATCCGCCCAATCACAACCATTTTTGCTGCTTTGGGTTACAAACTCGATAAAACACAGAAGCCTTTCAATAATCTCCGGCCCAAGTGTATGCTCAGCTTTGCAAGCAGTCTGCTGGGCGATATCCGTTTCGATACCTAAGACATTGACGAAAAAAGACTTCAGGATATTATGTTTCCTGGCAATTTCTGCTGCTGCCGCCCTGCCGGATTCGGTAAGGGTAACACAATTGTATGGCTTATAGTTGGCCAGCCCCTTTTTCTTCAAGACTCGCGAAGCACCGGTAACGGATGACATGGATACACCGAGCAGTTTAGCTATGTCCTTGCTGTGGGCGAAGTTAGACTTGCTGGCAAGATTGAGGATGGCCTCGAGATAATCTTCTAAAGAGGCACTTAAATTATCACTTTTCGCTGTGACCATAGCTGTTTTTCCCTATTTTTGTGCATTTTATCTAATATAGTTAGTTTCGCCTAACTTTGTCAAGGTTTTTTAAAACATTTTTTTTGACTGAGAAAAAGTAAGAGCCTATCCGGATAACCGGGTCGTTATGAGGCCGAGCGAAAACTTGTCCGCCTATGGCGGAGTCCGAGGCCAAGGCGGCAGGCCAAAAATGCTTGGCCGCCGGCAGGCGAACCTCGCCAGAAGTGGTTTTATCCACGTTGAGAACGTTTTTTCACCGACAACGCAGGCATCGGGCTTCCCTTGGGGATAGAGCGGGTTATCCGGATAGGTTCTAAGTATTTAGCCGAAAAATAATGAGAAGAAGTGCAGGTTATTCGGCGCCACACCAATATCGAGAAGTGTTTTCGTCCCTGTGCAGCCAATCAGCGTGGCCGTCGAAGAAAAGATTGTTACTGCCGTCGCCGCGGTGTCGATTACCGGAGACCCGTCGGGTCAGGTTATCGCCCTGGGCAGTTCGTTCCGAGGCGGGCATGT
Organism: Phycisphaerae bacterium; assembly: GCA_030609625.1. Lineage (GTDB taxonomy): Bacteria > Planctomycetota > Phycisphaerae > Sedimentisphaerales > Anaerobacaceae > NIOZ-UU13. Next base: position 2,020 of record JAUWBX010000326.1, on the reverse strand, counting down.
GTGTGCTCGACCAAACGTCAAGACGGTTCAACCCGGACGCGACATGCAGCTCATGCCTGTTCCGTATCACAGCACGCCAATCTCCAGCCGCGTTATCGGCCATGTAAATCCGCAGGGCGGGAGACTTGACATCGCTGAGCTTGGTCGGGTGGTCCATTTGGTTTCCAAAGTTACTGCTGTTCAGGCCGGGGTCCTTCATATCCCAGGCGTTCACGACATAATCCACTGTCTGGTCCTTATTTGAGTTGCCGTAGCGTCCTACGCCGTTACGAGGAAAGGACGGGCATTGGAATACATCAACCTCCTGGTAGTCTTCCATGTCCTTATATTCTTTGCCTAAGTACGGAATGAATACCAATATCCATTTTACTTCATCGTCCATTGCACGGGGGATAAAGTCCCCGTTATCACCGGCGTACATGGTCATGGCCATGCCAACTTGTTTAAGGCTGCTCAGGCAATAGACAGTCCGGGCCTGTTTCTTCACACGCTGCAGGGCCGGCATCAATATCCCCATCAACAGCGCAATGATGGCGATAACTACCAGGAGTTCAATTAAAGTAAAGGCCTTGTGCCTGTGTACCATTGCATTATCCTCGTCCAGTTATTTATGCTATACCTATGATAATACTCTGTTATGGCGGATAATGTCAAGTATTATTCGTATTCACTATAAATTAAATTCAGAGCCGCGACTGTAAAGGAGCGGTAATTACTACAAACCAATAACTACACCTGCGGATTAAAAACGTAATCCCAAAATCTGAATCTGAAATCCAAAATGCCGGCCCCGCACGAAACCTGTCCTGCTTGCCCTCCGAAGCTTCTGCGAAGGTGGGAGTGTAATCGAAGGATAACCCACTGCCGCCGTGTCCCGCACAAATTGAGTGCGAACTCACGTCTAATTAGTGCGGGGTCATCCAAATAATCAATAGTCAATTGAAAAGTTTTTCCTCGTCAGTCTTGTCACGCGGGGTTTTGTTCATACGACATACGAAATACGATATCCAAGCCACGAGATACGAATTTAATCTTGCAGTTTTGCCTGCATTGGCTACAATTACAAACCGCCAGCAGAGATCAGCAACTGGGGCGGAGAGTTAAGTAATCGGGACTAAGGCATGTTGGCTATTATGATTTAAACCTGCAAGTAAAAGAGTGTTTTCATGATAGAATGGTTCAAGAATCTGCGTATTGAATGGCAGATAGCGATATTCGGGGCAGCCGTTACTGCCGCTCTTGCTGTAATCGGCGGAATCATAAAACTCATTCGCAAGAAGAAAGACCCTCCCACAACTCAAACGAAAATCCGGCAGAAAGGCCCCTGCAATACGGCCGCTGTCATAGAGGGAGATAAAAACATTGTTGCGGGAAGAAATGTAAAGACCGGCATAGACGGGGATTCGGCGCTTGATACACTTGTTAAAGTCTCGAAAGAAGCCGGGCAATCAGAAAACGAAATCAAACACCTTCAGGAAAGAAACACAGAACTCAAGGAAACCATACGTCAGCTCGAAGAACAGTTATCACAGCCGCAAATCATAGCGGATACCGGCCGACAGCAGGTGCCCCAGCCCACACAGCAGGCAAAAGACCTGGCTGCCCAGATAGAAGATGATGCAGGGCCTTACGCCCTGGCGTTAAAGGCCATTGCAGTGGGCAATACTAAACAGGCCGGTGAATTACTGGATAAGACACAGAAGCTGCTGGATAAGGTCCAGGAGCAAAAGGACAGGGCGCAAGCTAAGATATACATGGCCCGCATGCAAAACACCTCTTATGCCGGCAGGCCTCAGGATGCACTGCAATATTGCGATAAACTGACAACCCTGGCCGGTAACGATTCGCTGATTATGAACAAAATGGCTGTGGTTTATTATGAAAATGCAAAATATAAAGAGGCAGAGCCGCTGATGCGGCGTGCCCTGAAGATAGATGAAGCGTCCCTGGGAAAAGACCATCCCAAAGTCGCCATCCACCTGAACAACCTGGCGGCGTTGTATCAGGACACCAATCGCCT
>JAUWBX010000338.1 GCA_030609625.1 Phycisphaerae bacterium | reverse complement strand
GTTTGGCGATGTCGCGTGGGCCAGTCTCTGCCGGACCCCTGGCATGAGTTGGTAATGGATTCTCTGAGTTCCGGCCAGAGCCAGCAGACCGAAGTGAAATGTGATGGCTGTATTTTTTCCATCACATTTGCGCCGATCGTTGATACCAACTACGTCAACGTTTACGGCCTCGACATCACCGAACGCAAGCAGGCGGAAGACGAGTTAGTTGAATACCAGATGAAGCTTAAGGCTATGGCTTCTAAAATCCTAATGACCGAAGAACATGAAAGGCAGCGGCTTGCAGTGGGATTACATGATGAAGTGTGCCAAAAACTGGTCTTGACTAAGCTTGCCCTCGAATCATCACTGAATTTGGTATCGGACCCCAATGTATTAGCATCACTGAGAATCACGTGCGGGGCAATTGGTGAGACGATTGAACAGGCTGATTCGTTGACGTTTGAGCTGAGTAACCCGGTCCTGCGTCAGTTGGGTTTTGTCATAGCCTTAGAGAAATACCTCACTGAGGAAATCCGGCAAAAGTATGGAATTGAATATGAGCTTGAAGGTGATGAGCAGCTCAGTACCATAAATGACGAGATTAAGAATTGTTTATTCCGTGTTACGCGGGAGCTGCTCACCAATGTTGTTAAGCATGCACAATCGCGTAAAGTAAGGGTATCTGTCCGCGAAAGTCAGGGTCAGATATACGTTAGAGTTCAAGATGATGGAGTGGGATTCAAAGAAAGCCAGGCCGGTTCAAAAGTTTCCCAGACAACAAGGTTTGGCCTCTTTAGTATTCGGGAACAATTGGAATACTTGGGAGGGCGCCTTGAGATTGAATCTGGACCTGGGCGGGGCACTACGGCTACGGTAGTTGTACCTCTAAGAGGCAAAGCAACTGTCTAAATGCCAAGGAGTATCAATGAGGATACTAATTGCAGACGACCATGGTGTTGTACGGGAAGGGTTGAAAGTCTTAATTGATAACCAGCCGGATATGGAAGTGGTTGGTGAAGCTGAAGATGGGCTGATGGTAACACAGCTTGCAAAAGAGCTTTCGCCGGACATTATAATTATGGATATCTCTATGCCCAATCTGAACGGTGTTGAGGCCACCCGCCTTATCCTTGAAGAAAATCCGGATATCCGGGTCATAGCTTTATCGGTACATCTCGACAAGCATTTTATAACGGAAATGCTTAAAGCAGGTGCTTCAGGGTATGTACTCAAATCCTGTCTTTTTGATGAGGTGTTCAGGGCCATACGTATGGTCAATCGCAGCGAGCATTACTTGAGTCCCAAGATAACTGACGTCGTGCTGGATGACTACATACACTACATGGCAATCTACAATAAATCAGCCGATGACCACCTCACAGCGCGGGAGCGCCAAATTGTCCAAATGTTGGCCGAAAGCAAATCAGCTAAACAGGTCGCTTCACGTTTGCACATAAGCCCAAAGACTTCCGATGCAAACCGCCGCCAGATTATGAACAAACTTGGCATTTCCAGCCTCGCAGAACTCACTAAATATGCTATCAGGAAAGGATTAACCTCGACAGAATTCTGACCATCCATGCTGAGGGGCCAACAATGTACTTTTTTAGACTTGGTTTCATTGAATATTTTCGCCATAGGTGGCCGTTGGTCAATTACTTCCACCTTGGGATATTTTGATGAACTCTAAAGATGATAAAAGAAGTGCAGGTATTCAGCCTCCGGCAATTGGGGGAAAAATAGCAATTACGTCATGATTGCTTAATTTATGCTCAACTGACATCGCCAGACCATTTACGATTAAGACCTTGGCATCTTTTTCAGGAATTTTTAGATATTTCAATAAATCGCTCAAGGAACTTTCTTCAGGTAGTTCCAATTCTCTTTCGTTGAAGCGGCCTTCTCTAAAGGTCGCAAAAAGCTTTACTTCCACGACCATATCTTTTATTCCTTCACGCGATGTCGAGCTGAATTAGCTTAGCTTCAGTCGGCAATCCTTGTTCATTCCAACCACGTTCTTTGTAATATTCCGGCAAAAGTTCCGGCAGACGATGTACATGTCCCTTGCAAGGCCCCTTCGGAATAGGTTCGGTTAGAAGACGCCGAGGTAGTGTGTCCTGCTCAGGACTGATACCTGCTTTCAGATTGAAAATCCGTTCAATATTCCATATCCTATCACCGGCTTCAAGCAGTGATTCCGTGGTCAGGTCTTGCCCAACAATAGCATTGAACATATCCTTATAATCATCCGGTCCAAGAGCAAATGATGTGAAAAGGCATAATCCAAGGGAGTCAATTACTGCCGTTAAGTCCTGGAATGTTTTAACCCATACAGCCTTTCCTTCGATGGAAAAGGGGTCCAGCTTTTCCGGCAATCCCACAATCTCCGGAGCGATCATATACCCCCTGACATGGCAGCCGCCACGGTTAGATGTGGCGTATTGTAAGCCTTGACCCTGAACACCTCTTGGGTCATAAGCTGGTAATTCCAGCTTCTTTACCGACATTGACAATTCAGGAACACCGTACTCTTCGGCCAATCGGTAGGACCCAAGCGCCATTTTTGCACCAAATCCTTCACCTGCTCCCATTTTACGTGTCCATTCCACGATCGCTTCACCGGAACCAAACTTTAACGCTGGTCCGTCAATTTCATCCGATTGGCATCCTTAATCTGGACGCTGTTGTCATTGATATATATGTAACAAGGCTTGTCTGATTTGCCTTCCACAATAATCAAATCGTACCCCGCGCGTTTTAGTTCTGTACCCCAGAAACCACCCGAATTGGAGCTGGCGATTGTCCCACTCAAAGGTGATTTCGTTACCACCATGTATCGCCCTCCAGTCGGTGCCTGTGAGCCGATAAGCGGACCCGTCGCAAAAATAATCTTATTTGCGGGGTCTAATGGTTCGGTCTCAGGTTCAACTTCTTGTGCTAACAAATATGAGGCCAACCCGCGCCCTCCTATAAATTTCATAGCCAGTTCAATATCTAAATTTTCCTGGTCAATCTGACCTGTGCTAAGATTAATCCTCAAGAATTTTCCGGAATATCCAGCCATAATTAAATCTCCTAATAAACATGTTTTGGTGTAGTCAAATATCTCCTCACAAGACCTAAATGTCAATGGCCACTCATTCATTTCTGAAATTATTAAGGAGCGGCAAACTCGCAAGGAACACGGTGACTGTTCAGGGCGACAAAAGAAAAGCCAGGTATTACATCATATCAACAGGCCCAAAACCACGAAAAGAGCGGCGGCACAGGTGTTGTTGCTGCCCTACAAACCCTTATAACTGCGGGTGTTATAAAAATCGGGGCGACAGGACTTGAACCTGCGACCTCGTGACCCCCAGTCACGCGCGCTAGCCAAACTGCGCCACGCCCCGAACAGATGACATTATTATAATATCAAATACAATGAAATACAAACAATTTTTCGCAAGTCAGCCCTTTCGGGTGTGGCTAATTTTTCTGGCATCTCGTAATCCCATTGTTAATAAGCTATTACATTCGTTTGTCATCCTGAGCTCTTCGCTGCGCTCAAGGGTAAACTCTGCGAAGGTTCTGGCCTTAGAATAAGGATTATCCCGATACATCGGGATTCGCTCCACTGCGTTCTCCGTAAGTCTGCTTGTCCGCTTGGGGACGCCTTACGGCGGAGTCCCCAGGACCGACAGGTGCAGGCAGGTACAAGTGACGCAGAATCGCTATGTCATTCCCGCCCCGCACCGTAGTGCGGGGCGGGAAGCCAATACTACTCTGCGAAGTAGCTCGCTACGTAGCACGAGTTAACCTCGTATCAACGTTGTTACGGCTGCGGCCACAGTTGCTCATCAAGCTGTGAATCTGTTACTGCACCGTATTCATTCATGTCAAAACGGCTTGTCAAACGGCTCAGTCCTGCCGGTAAGCCAGGCAATTTCAGCAAGCGAGAGACCATAGTCGTAGATACGGGCATCGTCCACCATGCCT